>WGCD01000061.1 GCA_015493995.1 Desulfurellaceae bacterium | reverse complement strand
GAGTAAAAACCTTATCGCATATTTTAGGAAATACAAAGATCACAAATCTTGATTATCAAAAAGTTATAGAAACGGAAGGCGACAATGTTTTTATTTTTCTAGACCCACCATATTATTCGGCAACAAAATCAGCCCTTTATGGTAAAAACGGAAATTTGCATAAAATCTTTGACCACGAAAGATTTGCAGAAGTATTAAAACGCACCAATCATAAATGGCTTATCACTTATGACGACAGCGAATATATCCGGGATTTATTTTCATTTGCCAATATCAAAAAATGGAACTTAACTTACGGAATGCGAAATGTCGGCAACAATAGAAATCAAATAGGAAACGAATTGTTTATATCCAACTATACGTTAGAAACTAAAAAACCGAAAATCAGAACATTGATTGACGAACATGAAAGAAATACTGCCGAGAACATTGTATATAAGCAATGGCGGGCAAAGTGCTATAAATGAAGTGAATAGTATAATTTAACAACGGTGCAATTATGAAAGATAGTGCAATAAAATCCCGCCACTGCTCATATACTTGTCCGTTAATCGAAACCATCTTTTAGGCAATCTTATTGCTCTAAAATTCGGTTGGGAGCAATCATCTTTTTATTAGTATTTTAACTGGTTCGCCTTCTGCTATCAGCGTATCAGGCTGCATATTGTTGATGATATAAATTGTTTTTCTAAGTTTGCCTTTGATGTGATATTTATCAAGCAGGCTTGAAAAAAACGTTATGTCTTTCGGTCTTACAACTTTAATATAGAGGTTTTTGACATTTAGTCTTCTTGGATTTCTTAAGCGCTTAAATGTCATAGCGGGTTGGTCTGTTTTTTGAGCATAAAGCGGGTAGGAGACAGACGGAACTTGTGAAAAAAAGACCATAACTTTCCCGTTGAAACTTATAAAATATGCTTTTTGAACAAAAAGTTGAGAGGAAATTTTTGCAAGTCTCATCATTTTAACTGCTTTAAATCCGTTTATATTCAATCTTCTTGCTTTTAAAAGTATGCCCTTGGCAGAAAAGCGGTTGGCGGCGGAATAGATAGAGCCCTTGGACATAAAAATCTTTATGTATATTCCGCTGCCGTTTTGAGGAAGAATACCTATGTAATTATTTGTGTCTATAAGTTTCCAGCCTTTCGGAAATGAAAATGTAAATCGCATATTGGGATGATAGTAGTGGTTTCCTATTGTGTAGCCGTTTCTTTTATCTTTGCCAAACAGTATTCCGTCGATATGTTTTAAATAAACGTTTCTTCCAATCTCATAAAACCCCCTTCTTGCTATAGCCTGCCATCTTTTTGTAAGTCTTAAAACCCTTTGCTCCCTGTGCGGAGGTGATGGGTGCGTAGATAAAAACTCCGGTATTATTTCATTCTTTGAGGCTTCAACCTTTTCTAACTCCTTAAAAAAATCTGCCATCTGTGTCGCATCATAACCCGCCAAGGTGGCATACTCCACACCGAGATAGTCAGCCTGATACTCGTCGTTTCTGCTGAAACTCAAAAAAAGCAGATTTCCGGCAATGCCGACAAACGGGGCGAATTTTCTGAATTTTTTGGATTTTGCATAGGCAATTCCCAATGCAAGGTTGAACAGCAGTTGTTTTGAGAGTTGTGTTGCGACGTGGTGTGCGTTGATATGCCCCATTTCATGTCCCAAAACACATGCAAGCTGAGCTTCATTGTTGAGATATGCGAGAATGCCGCGTGTTATATAAACATAGCCGCCGGGCGTTGAAAATGCGTTAACGGCAGGTGAATTCAAAATTGTAAATGTATATTTTATATTTTTGTCCTGGACGTAGTGTGTCAACTTCAATCCGACGTTTTTCACATAGCTGTTGAGATTTTTATATCTGTATATATTAAACTGACTGATTATATTTTTATGTTCCTGCCTGCCCATTGCTGTCTCTTGAGTCGGTGCAATCAGGTCAAGTTCTTTTTGGTGGGTCACAGGGTTTGTGACGCAGGATGCTAAAAACATAGCCAAAACGATAATAAAAACAAATGATATTTTTTTCATTTTTGACCTCCCGTTTCGGTTTGTTAATATTTTATATTCGACAAGAAAATAAATCAAATTATTGGTTTGAGGTTTATTTTAAATTATTAGGTCACTGTAGCGGATTTTTGCTTGACAATGCCTGAAAACTTGTATATAAATCACATTGCTTTGCGGAAGTATGGAATTTGAAAAGTGAGGGTGCTTGTTAAAATGAAAACTTTTATGGAGAAGTTCGAGCCTGAAAAAAGGCAGTGGTACTTGATAGACGCAAAAGGTCAGACATTAGGACGGCTGGCAACTAAGATTGCGGTGTTGATTAGGGGAAAAAACAGACCTACATTTACTCCTAATGTAGATAACGGAGCATTTGTTGTTGTTGTCAATGCTAAGGATATAAGGCTTACGGGTAATAAACTTGAGCAAAAAATGTATTACAGGCACAGCGGATATATAGGCGGAATTAAGTCTGTCAGTGCAAAAAGGATGCTCAATGAACATCCGGAGAGGGTTATAATTCACGCTGTTAAGGGAATGTTGCCGAAAAACAGGCTGGCTGACAAGATGATAAATAAATTGAAGGTTTATGCAGACGAGAATCATCCCCATAGCGCACAAAACCCGACGAAGATAGAACTATAAAGAGGTGTTAAATGGACGGTAGATTTTACGCAACAGGGAAAAGAAAAACTGCGGTTGCAAGAGTTTGGGTAAAGAGCGGAAACGGCAATATAACCGTAAACAAAAAGACGCTGGATGAGTATTTCGGCGGTTTGGAATATGCCAAGTTAAAGGTGCAATATCCTATAACGCTTGCAAATTTGGTTGGTAAGATAGACATATACGCAACCGTGAAGGGAAGCGGTATAATGGCTCAGGCAGAGGCGCTAAGACACGGTATATCAAAAGCCCTTTCTGAGTTTGATTCCGACTTGAGAGGTGTTTTTAAGCCTCTTGGTTTGTTAAGTAGAGATTCTCGTGCAAAGGAAAGAAAGAAGTACGGCAAGAAGAAAGCGAGAAAATCCTTCCAGTGGTCTAAGAGATAACAAAATCAGCCGGCTTTTAAAGCCGGTTTTCTTTTTTTAAATGATTAAGATAGGTATTATAGGTGTAACTGGCTTCGCAGGGTTGGAGCTTTTAAAAATACTCTCATTACATAAAGATGTAAGTTTGGAGTATTTTGCCTCAAGAAGCGAAAACGGAAAAAGAGTAGGAGAAATTTACCCTCAATTAGATACGGTTTTGCCAAACAGGATAGAATCTATAAATATTGAGAGGATAAAAGGTTTGGACGCTGTGTTTCTATCTTTACCCCACACCGTTTCCATGGAGATAGCAAAAGATATTTGCGATTATGTTAAAATAATTGATTTGAGCGCAGATTTCAGGCTTTCTAATGTTGATATATATAAATTATGGTATAAAAAGGAGCACTTATCGAAAGCTCTTTTAGATAAAGCCGTTTACGGTTTAACAGAGCTGAATAGAGCTAAAATAAAAACGGCAAGCCTGATTGCAAACCCGGGATGTTATGCAACAAGCGTTATTCTGCCCTTAGCCCCGCTTTCAGATGTAATTGATGAAAATTACATAATAGCAGATTCAAAATCAGGTGTTAGCGGAGCGGGCAGGAAGGCAAAGGAGGGTTTGCTATTCTGTGAAGTCAACGAGAACTTTAAGTCATATTCTGTTGCTCAACACAGGCATATACCTGAAATTGAAGAAACCTTATCGAGCATTTATGAAAAAGATGTTAAAATTACGTTTACGCCTCACCTGCTGCCTGTACAAAGGGGAATACTTTCAACCGTTTATGCGAATTTAAAGAAAAGTGTGTCAAAAAATGAGGCTTTATCGATATATAGAGACTTTTATAAAAATGATTTTTTTATCAGAACAAAAGAAGAGATGCCTTCTTTAAACAACGTAAGGGGCACTAACTTTTGCGATATAGGCTTGGAAATCGATGAAAGAAACAACAGGATTGTCATTGTCAGTGTTATTGATAATATGATAAAAGGTGCAAGCGGACAGGCTGTTCAAAATTTTAACGTTATGTTCGGTTTGAAAGAGACAGAGGGGCTTTCCCCCTATCCTTATTATCCTTAAATCTTAAGGAGAATGTTGTATGTCTTTGGGTGTCGTTAAATCTATTAAGGTTTCTGCCGCTTCAGCGAACCTTACACAAAAAGAGAAAGATGTCGGTTTAATTTATTCATCAAAAGAAACCGTTTCCTCCGCAGTTTTCACAAAAAACAAGGTTAAAGCGGCAAGCGTTATATACGATATGGAGTTGATGAAAAAAAATAAAGACATAAGGGCTGTAATTGTTAATAGCGGCAATGCCAATGCTTCCAATTCTAACGGGTTTGAAGCGATAGATAAAATTACAGGTAGCTTAGCTGAAAAATTAAACATAAAAAAGGAACAGGTATTTGTTGCATCAACGGGCATTATAGGCGAAGATTTGCCGTATGAGCAGATAATAGACTCTATGGACGAGCTTGTGTCTAATCTTGGAAAGGACAGCAGTGACTTTGCTCAAAGCATTCTGACTACCGATACCTTTAAAAAGGAGTGCACTTTAGAGTGCTCATTCAGAGGTATCCGATTTAACATAGGAGGCGTTGCCAAGGGTGCCGGTATGATTCACCCCAATATGGGAACGATGCTCGCTTTTTTAGTTACGGATATTAATATTTCAAAAGAGATGATTGACGAAGCGCTTAAATACGCCGTTAATCACTCCTTTAACAGGATAAGTGTTGACGGTGATACCTCAACAAACGATACGGTATTTATTATGAGTACGAATGAAGCTGAAAATGAAAAAATAACAGACAAAAACGAATTTTACAGGTCTTTTGAAGATAACCTGGCCCATATGTGCGCAAATCTGGCAAAAATGATTGTGAGAGACGGAGAGGGCGCTACAAAGTTAGCAGAGGTTGTTGTTGTTGGCGCAAAAAACATAGATGATGCACAAAAAGCTGCAAGAAGCGTTGCTAATTCCCTGTTGGTTAAAACGGCTCTGTTTGGTTCTGACCCTAATTGGGGCAGAATAGTTGCGGCGGTCGGTTATTCAAAAGCCGATGTAAATCTTGATAAACTTAGCGTCAGTATAGGGGATTATACTGTTTTTGAAAATGGCGGAAAGGTAGAAACGAATAAAGCCGAACTTAATGAATATATGAAAAATAACAAAGAGATAATGATTATAATAAATCTCGGGATGGGAATTGCAAGCTACAATATGTGGTTTAGCGATATTAGCTACGATTATGTTAAAATAAATGCCGAGTATCACACATAGTTTTGAAAAGCAGGAAAAAGATTAGACCTCTAATATAAAATCCGCTTCTAAGTCTAAAGAACAAATTGGAACGCTATTGACAAAGTATCTGTTTTTTAATAATTTGTAGAAAAAATGGGCGGTTAGCTCAGCGGAAGAGCACTTGCT
>WGCD01000060.1 GCA_015493995.1 Desulfurellaceae bacterium | reverse complement strand
GAGACAGGGTATATACATTTGTAATTGGGGTTGTTTATATTTTTTCGTCTTTTAAGATAGAATTTATGAAGTTTATTTTGCAAAAGTCAAGGTATGTTAAATATGATGTCATCCCCTCTCTCCCAAGCAAAATATCCCTTATCTTTTTTGGTGAAAAACCTTCTTTATATAGTTTTCTGGTGTTATAAATCATTGTTTCGATATACTCAATTTTCGCATATATCAGTTTTTTCGGTGATTTTTCAAGTATCCCTTTATGAGAGCAAAAAAGAACCTCAAATTCCAGCTTTGACACAACTTTCAAACTTTTAAGTATTTCATAGATATTTTCATCTTTTCTTAAATACTTAGGTTTCGACGATATATACAAATCACCGCTAAAAAGCCAGCCCCTATCGGTATCAAGTATGCAAACCGAATCTTCGGAATGACCCGGTGTCTCTATTATTTTAAATTTATGCCCTTTAGCATCAAAGATCTCCCTGTTGTAGTATAAATCCGGTTCAAACGGCTGAAATCTGCCCCATATTATCTTCTCGTAGGGAAGCATTTTGAACTGTTTATTAAGATAGCCGGCTGATTTTTTATGCGCAACTATTTTTGTTTTACATAAACTTTTCAATAACGGTGCGTTTCCTGCGTGGTCTTCGTGATAGTGCGTCAGAAGGCAAAAATCGGGTTTGTCTTTGACGGCAATCTCTCTGAACTTTTTTTGCATCAAACTTTGTGCCGAGTCAATATAAATATCGTGCAACGAAAAAAAATATACGGCAAGGTTGGTTGCATCGTAGAACCGCCCGAGTCTGTATGCCGTTAAATCAAAGAACTTTTTTCTCTCAAAAATCATACGTTGATTATATACATCTCTTCAAATAAGAAAAGTATTTAAAAAACGGGCTTGAAAAATACGTAACCTACCAATAACACTTGATTTTTTTAGTTTTTGAACCCATTAATCTAACAAAGAAAAAATAAGGAGGCAATGTATGCGGCGGCTTTTTCTGTTTTTAGTAAATATTTTGTCTGTTTTGGTGTTGGCTTCTGTTTTTTGCATAATTAAGCCTGAATTTTCCACTGCTGCAAACAAGAACGGATACATAGCCGAACAGGGTTTGATAGTATCCTATGGAAACGGTTTTGTGGGAGAGAGCCATCGAAGTTATCGCGTTGCCTCTTTCATCTATCACATAGGATTCAAAGCTCATTCAATATTTCCCTCTTTAGTACCGCCGAACAACGGGCGGTTTACTCTATACTTAGAACCCCAATACGACACTGTTACAAGACCCTCGGGTAATTATGAGTTTGGTCTCGGGTTCGGTCTTGAGTACAGGTTTAAGATAATTAAAAGAATAGACGGATATATGCTTGCCGGCTCGGGATTACACTACATCTCCTTTGATTCGAGCAAGCAGTCCGGCGGGTTTAACTTTAACGACAATTTGGGCTGCGGTCTCTATCTTTTTACATCAAAACACAGCGCAGTTAATCTGGGCTTCAGGTTCAGACACATATCCAATGCCGATTTGAATATGCCAAACGAAGGTATAAATTCCTATCTTTTTGTTCTCGGATACTCCCGGTTTTTTTAGATATTTTATAAGATTCCGATTAAAACGGGCAGCGTAAGACCGGCAAGCAAGGTTGACGTAAAAATTATGGCTGCTATAAGGTGACTTTCCCTTTTAAACTTAATCATATACATCAAAGGCAAAAGTGCCGACGGTGTAGAGGTTTGAACAATAGAAACAGACCTCTCAAGCCCTCTTATATCCAAAACACCAGTCAACAGATATGAAATAGCTGGAGAAATCACAAGCCTTATAAAGACGGCTACTGCTATAATCCCTATAAAGTTAACCTTAGGTTTTATGTTTGACAGTTGAAGTCCAAGGACAAAAACCAACAGGGCTATTGCTCCGCTGTTCATAAGCCCGAAACCTTTAAGAATACTTTTTGGTAAACCTATGTTGGCTTCAGCCATAATTATAGCCACGACAAATCCGTAAAATATCGGCATTTTCAGCATATCTTTCAAAGCATCAAGAGGGTTATTTTCTCTGCTCGTTAAATAGATGGCAACCGTAATTAACGGGATGTTAAAAATGACAAAATAGATCATAGAATAGGCTATCGCACTTTTGGAGTATGCGAAATAGATTAGAGGAAGCCCGAAGTTCCCGACATTTATCATAGACGAGGCGAGCAAAAGGCTTATTTTATTGTCGCCTTTCAATTTTAGAGCAGTTGACGCCATAAATGCTATCAACATCAAAGCTGCCGTCAGTACAAACATAAAAATAAACGGCTTGAAAAGCTCGCTCAAGGTTATTTTGTTGTTTAAAACCGAGTAAAAAACCATAATCGGCGCAAATACGTTTAAAGCCACCGAGGCTATTTGAACGATGTCGGGTTTAAAAAGTTTGTTGTAAACAAAAGCTATTGAGATAATCGTTATTATGGGCAATATTGATTTATTAAAGACAACCAAATATTCCATAGATTCATAATAAAACATATCTTAAAAAAACGAAAGGGCTTTGTTGTCTATTGCTTCTCTTAATGCAACGATTTTTAAAGTGGTTTTTAAACTCCATCATTCACTTTTTCAAAAGCATAATCTTGACTTTTTATAGCAGCGGTATTATTATAACTACAAAAGGAGGTGGACTATGAATATCAACACATCCGTTAGCGGCATTAGAAATGCTTTCTTGCGTCAAGACGTTAGTGCAAACAATGTTGCAAATATAAATACCAAAAACTATCAGGCAAAAGAGGTTGTAAATCACAGCAAAAAAACAGGCGGCGTGCAGGGAGTCGTTGAAAACACAAAAGCCAACTCAAATAACAAAACAAATAATGTGTCGCTTGTCAAGGAAACCGTTAACCAAATGAATAACGTCAATCAGGAAAAAGCAAATATAAATGTTTTAAAAAGCCAAAACGAGATGATTGGAAGCCTGATAGATTTAAAAGCCTAACTGCTATTGCCTTTTCATTTTCCTTTTTTATATAATGAGTTAAAATAAACGGAGGTTTTTTGTGCGTATAGACGGTTCTGTGTTTAGAGAGTACGATATAAGGGGTATTTGGAATAAAAATATTGATGCTGACTTTTGTATAGGTCTGGGGGAGGCTTTTGCAAAATATTTAAAGTCAAAAACCGGCAAAAAAAAGCTCAAAATCAGTGTCGGTTACGATGCGAGACTCTCGTCGAAGGAGATATGCGATGCTGTCTGCTTCGGTTTAAACTGCTCCGGCATTGATGTTGTTGATATAGGTTTGGTTGCAACGCCGGTTCAATATTTCTCTTTGTTTAAGCTCAATTTAGACGGTGGTATAATGATAACCGCATCGCACAATCCGCCTCAATACAACGGTTTTAAGTTAAGCGTGGGCAAAGAAACGCTCTATGGCTCACAAATCCTGGAAATAAGGGATATTATGTTTAATCTAAACAAAACAGACGATTGCACAAAAAAAACCGGAAAAATCGATAAATATGACATCTTAAAAGAGTATGAAGAGTATATGGTTGAAAGTTTTGCTCACTTAAAAAAAGCAAAAAAGAAGCCTGCTGTTGTACTTGACGCCGGAAACGGTGCGGGAGGCATCGCAGGTTTTAGCATTATGAAGAAACTCGGTTACGACGTTAAAGGTATATTTATAGAACCAGACGGTAACTTTCCAAACCACCACCCCGACCCAACCGTTGAAGAAAATCTAAAAGACTTGAAGGCAATTCTTAAAAATAATGGTTACGACATAGGGATTGGCTATGACGGAGATGCTGACAGAATAGGCGTTGTATTAAAAAACGAGGAAATTCTTTACGGAGACCAGTTATTGCTGCTTTTTGCCGAGGATATAATAAAAAAGAACAAACAGGCAAAGATAATCGGTGAGGTAAAGTGTTCGGAAGTTCTGTATAGCGGAATAGAAAAATCCGGCGGAATAGGCATAATGTACAAAGCAGGACACTCTCTTATTAAATCCAAAATGAAAGAGGAAAACGCCCTGCTTGCAGGTGAGATGAGCGGACATATTTTTTTTGCGGACAGATACTTCGGTTATGACGATGCCATCTATGCCTCGCTGCGTCTGCTTGAAATAATAACTATGGAAAACATAGATTTAATAGATTGGAAAAACAGTCTGCCAAAAAAGTTCAACACACCTGAGATACGTATAGACTGCCCGGATAGTAAAAAGCTTGAGGTTGTTGAAAAGATTATCGACCGCTTGAAGGCACAAAACTCTTTAGACATAAAGGACATAAATACAATAGACGGTATAAGATTTTCAACTAATGACGGATGGGGGTTGGTTAGAGCAAGCAATACACAGCCATCGCTTGTGTTAAGGTTTGAAGCCGGCAGCAAAGAACGCCTATCTTTCTTAAAAGAACAAACAATAGATATAGTCAAAAAAATTATCGACAACAAGCTTTGATATATATGAGCAAAATTCTAACTGCATCTATTCGCATCAAACCAAAAAACTTATCTATTTATCCATTTAGAAATTTAATGCTTAAACTTATCCGTATGTTAAAAACTGTTTCTTTGACAAACCGATTTTTGTTTTATAATATGCCCTCTGGTTTTAAAAAGGGGTTTTGTGATGAATGTTGAATATATTGAAAAAAAGTTGGAATCCAAAGAGCCTTTAAACTTCGAGGATGCAAAATACCTGCTTTCATCCGAAAAGCTTATCGAGATAGGTAAACTCGCCAGAAAAATAAAATACGAAAAAAGCCAAAACAAAGTTTATTTCGTATTTAACAAGCATATAAATTATACAAACCTGTGCGTTTCCAAATGCAAATTTTGTGCATTTTACAGAAACGGCGACGAGCAGGATGCATATACAATGGAGATAGATACGATTATTGATGAGATAGGAAAGATGCCAAACGGCATAAAAGAGGTACATATAGTCGGAGGACTGCACCCGAAAAAGCCGTTTTCTTACTATGTGGATATGATAAAAACCATAAAGAAAAATTTCAGGGATATAAATGTTAAGGCTTTTACGGCTGTTGAGATAGACTATTTTTCAAATCTTGAGGGCATATCATATAAAGAAACACTATCAATTTTGAAAAATGCCGGACTTGACTCAATGCCCGGTGGCGGTGCAGAGGTGTTTTCCGAAAGGGTCAGAAAGAGATTATACCCGAATAAAATTCCTTATGAAAAATGGGCAGAGGTGCACAAAATAGCGCATAGTCTCGACATTCCAACCAATGCAACCCTTCTTTTCGGACACATTGAGACAGACGATGAAATCATAAATCATCTGTTTAAGCTTAAGAAAATTCAAGAGGAATCTCCGGGGTTTTTGTGTTTTATCCCTTTGAGTTTTCACCCTGAAAACACACCCCTGTCTGAAAATATCAAGAAGGTGGATGCAGTCAGGGAATTAAAAGTTTTGGCTTTGTCGAGTATTATTTTAGATAATTTTCCACATATAAAAGCATACTGGGTTATGCTCTCTCCAAAGGTCGGACAAATTGGCTTGCATTTCGGTGCCGACGATATAGACGGAACCATAGGGCAAGAGAGAGTCACACACGCAGCAGGCGCAAAAAGCCCTTTGGGGTTGGCTAAAGAAAATATGATTAACCTAATTAAAAATGCCGGATTTGTTCCGGTTGAAAGAGATGCTTTGTATAATGAAATAGCGGTGTATGATGAATAACATATATGAAAAAATAAAAAACAACGAAAGAATAACAGCCAAAGAGGCTTTGAGGCTTTTAAAAGATGGGGATTTTCTAAAACTCGGTGAAT
>WGCD01000059.1 GCA_015493995.1 Desulfurellaceae bacterium | reverse complement strand
TAATTATTAAAGCTCCGTCGGCATTTTCTTCGGCAACGGCTATTGCGTAAATACTTGTTAGAGTAACCTCTTCTGAGAGCATACGCCACAAACGAATGTTCTTTACATATTCGTCAAACATCTTTGCCGCTCTTCTTTGCAGTTTTAACACTCCCGGCAGAGTTCCTTTTGTTTTTAGCCCTTTTTCCATGCGCTGTTTCATTATCCTCCAGCGTTTTTTTAACTGCCCGTTTATCTGTTCTTTACCGTTAAAATACGTTTCTTTTTCAAAAAAATTCGAAAATTTTACAAAATCCATACTGTTTTTCTTGCAGAATGCGATTATTTCGTTTAAATCTTTAAAATCACGGGCTTTTTTATTTATATTTCTGTCGGTTGTTTCTTTTTCGAGCATTCCGCCGCCTATGGAGTGATACTCCTGTTTATCAATAACATTGCCGTTTTTTATCAATCTGTATCTTACCGTATTCGGATGGGAGAGGTTTTTAAAGCTTTTGTTCCAAATGATATTTTTATCGGGATTGAAGGGTATTTTAAAGCCGTTTATGTCTATATAGCCTCTGTCTGTTATGTTTTTGTATATTTCAAGAAATCTTTCGCCTTCCTTTTCAACATCAAGCCCGTTTAAACCGCAGACAACCGCAATGTCCGTCAAATGTCCTTTTCCCGTTAAAGCAAAGCTACCGCAAAATTCTACCTCAACACTCGAATCGGTTAAATCGCAGCCGGATATCCTATTTCTGAAAAACAGCCCGCTTTTTAGGGCACCGAGCGTATGGGATGAACTCGGACCTATGCCTATTTTAAAGACGTCAATTACAGACGGCAGAATCATTCTAACCTCCGTTATCTGCTTTAGGTTCATTAAGCAAAATGTTACTTTTTAATTTTACGAATTAAGAATACCATTACAAATAAAGCTATGGCAGCAGCGGTTAAGTAATTCAATCTGTCGGATAAACCGTTTAACAACTTCAAACCCTCGTTTGATAGATATCCGAAACCGATGTATGCTATTCCCCATAATATTCCGCTTAAAACAGCCCAGAACATGAAAGCTGCGGTACTCATTTTCATTGCACCGGCAACAAACGGAATTACAGGTCTTAAAAAGCCTATGAATCTTCCGAAAAATACGCTTATTCCGCCGTGCTTTTTGAAAAATACCTCACCTTTTAAAAAATAATCCCTGTATTTTGTGTATATTTTTGTTGTTGCAGCATAATCAAAATACTTTTTACCCAAAACAAAACTTGCCAAATCAGCTAAAACAGCACCGAAAACAGCAAAAGCCATTAGCCAATATACGCTGAAATATCCCTTTGCCGATAATAGACCAGCCGTTACCACTATTGCAGCTCCGGGGACTATCAAGCCTAAAAAGGCAAACGATTCCAAAAACGAAACAGTAAAAATAAATATGTAAACATACAGGCTGCTGCTTTTCAGCGATAAAAGAAGCTGTTTTGAAAATTCCTCCATATCGTTTATTATAGTGTAAAACAAAAAAAGTGCAAACGCTTAAAAAAACGGTTGAACGCTTTACAATATAGATTTTTTGTATTACAATTTTTATATGAGGAATTTACCGAGATACAAAAAGTGTTTTGTCTGCGGCAAAGAAAACCCGATTGGGCTGAATATAACGTTTAAAACCGACGAAGAGAAGGTGTATGCCGCATTTAAACCCGATGCAAAGTATATGGGTTATGAAAATACGCTTCACGGCGGAATAGCGGCATCGCTGCTCGATGAAACTATGGGTTGGTCGTGCAGTATAAAGACAAAAAAACTCTACTACACCGTTGAGCTCACAGTTAGGTATAAAAAACACATCAAAGTGAACGAGCAGCTGTTTGTCGAGGCTTTTATGGTCAAAAACAGGCATCTTGTAGGTTATGCCCAAGCAGTTTTGAAGGACAAAGATGGTAAAATACTTGCAACTGCAAGCGGGAAGTATTTGCCCATAGATGAACAAGAAGAGGATAAGGTTTACAGCCTTCTCCACCACGAGCCGGAGGATGAAAAACCCGTGACAAAAGACGATATTTAAGCAAAACAGGTCTATCTGCTGTTTATGTAAATCTTGTTTAAATTTCTTAGGAAGTGTTTCTGAATGCCGTTAAAAGCATTTAAAACAATACATCCCTCATAGCATAAAACAGGCGCTTTATTGCCGTTTTTGAAGTGTATTTCAAGCTCATCACCAATTGAAAAAACAGAGTTTCTTTTTACAATTATTTGCTTAATTTCCGAAAAGTCTGCTTTAAAAGCCCCTTGTTTGCTTGTGCATTCTAACATATCGTTTTCTATCAGCCCCATTAACGGAAGATTGTTTTTGTTAATTAGAATGTCAAACCCTTTTAAAGATTCAATCGCTTTTACAATCCATTCATATTCCTGATGGCTCTCTTGTGATTTTGCTTTTATAAATTCTTTAAGTTCGTTGATATATATAATTCCATCATCAAAGGAGTGGATTTCAGAAATATCTGCCTCATAAGAAAAAACGGCAACGGGAATAAATTTTACGCTTAGAAATCGTTTGTCTTTATTTATTAGGTATCGCTTTAGGGTTTTTACAAACAGTTGCGACTGTTTTTGAGGATTTTTTATCGTTTTTGCCCTGTAGCCCTGATATCTTCTTGTAAACTGCTTGTAGTTTTCCTGAATTATGCCGTTTTTTGAAGCAAATATTTTCCCTTTCAGTCTTTTTATCTCTATACAAAATACAAAATTACCACAGATGAGTATTATATCCGATTCTATGTAGCGTGATTTTAGTTTGGGATGCCTGAGGATTTTGTTTGTAAACATAGGTTTATTTAGTTGCAGAAGCATATTTTTTACATACAGCTCAGCCTTTTGTCCGAATATATGCTTTGTGTCGGGATTTATATTCTTCAATGCAAGAAATACCCTTTTAACCCTATGTAAGAAGCCGTAATTCATATTGACATTGTATTGATTATATATCTCCTTGAAAAGGCTTTTGTATTAGTTTACAATTTTACCGATGATGTTGCAGCCGAATCGGCAAATAAAAACTAACGGGAGGAATTAAATGAAAAAGATAATTGAAACCGACAAAGCTCCCAAGGCTTTGGGACCTTACTCTCAAGGGGTTGTGAAGGACAATTTTTGTTTTGTATCCATGGAGTTGGGAATAGACCCTCAAACAAACAAACTCAACAACTCCTCTATTGAAACTGAAACAAAACAGGCTCTTTTAAATGTAGAAAATATATTAAAGAAAGCCGGTTTTGCTGTGGGTGATATTGTTAAGGTCACACTGTACATAAGAGATTTGTCTTTGTTTGCAAAAATTAACGACGAATATGCAAAATTTTTTAAGGAGGATGCCCCCGCGAGAGCTTTGGTTGTTCAGGCTGCTATGCCTCTTGATGCAAACGTTGCCGTTGATGCCGTGGCAGTGAAAGACGGCATATCAACCGAAGAAATTGATTATGTAAACAGGTAGTAAAATGAACCTTGCTTTGAAAATAATCGATTCCTTGGAGAGTTCCGATAACAAAACTCTGAAGTTTGAAGACAAAACCTATACATTTGAAGATATTGCAACTAATATCAAAAGAGCCGTCAGCCTTTTGAAAAGTGTCGAAGTGGGTTATCAAGACAGGGTTGCCCTTCAGCTGCCGAAATGTATGGAGTTTATCTATTTTCATTTCGCAAACCTTTTAAACGGTGCCGTTACTCTGCCTTTAAACCCCGATTACTCAATAAACGAGGTTGGATATTTTTTAAGCGATTCCGAAAGCAGGCTGTTTATTACAACCTCCGAGAATGCAGAAAGGCTGAAAAGTGTAACGGATAAGCTGAAAATAGACGTTTTAACGATTGAAGGTATTGATTTATCATCATATAAAGCAAGCGAAACCTGCCTTGAAACAAAAGACGATGACGTCGCAATAATAGCTTACACATCAGGCACGACAGGAAGAAGCAAGGGCGCAATGATTACACACTCCAACCTAATCAACAATATGGAAGCGTTGCGGAAACTCTGGAGGTTGAGTGAAAACGACAAGATACTGCATACCCTTCCAATTTTTCACGTTCACGGTCTTGTTGTTGCTCTTCAGGGCGCTTTTAATGCAAAAATGAATATTGTTATGCACACTAAATTTGATGCAGGAAGAGTTTGGGAGACGATAGAATCTCAAAAAATAAGTCTTTTTATGGGTGTTCCTACGCTTTATCAAAGGCTCGTTGATGCTTGGGAGAGACTTGAAAGAAAGCCGGACATATCGTCTATGAGGTTATTCATATCCGGTTCTGCGCCTCTGCCTGAGATTTTGTTTGAAAAATTTAGGGAGATGACAGGTCATACAATACTTGAGCGCTACGGGATGAGCGAAGCGGGGATGATAGCCTCCAATCCTTACAAGGAGAGCGGGCGTATTAAAAAGAGCGTTGGTTATGCCCTTGAGGGCTGCACGCTGAAGATTGTAAAAAACAATAAAGACGCATCTGCTTTTGATGTTGGAGAGGTCTATATTAAAGGCAACAACGTATTTAAAGGTTATTGGCGTATGCCGGATAAAACAAAAGAGTCCTTTCAAGACGGCTGGTTTAAGACAGGGGATTTGGGATATGTTGATGAAGCGGGAAGGCTGTTTCTCGTTGGCAGGGCAAAAGAGCTGATAATAACAGGAGGATTAAATGTATATCCCAAAGAGGTTGAGTATGTGCTTGATAGGCACAAAAGCGTAAAAGAATCGGCTGTTTTTGGTGTTAAGGACAGCGACTTGGGTGAGCGCGTTGAGGCTGTGGTTGTTTTAAATGACGAAAGCCGCGCAAACCCTGAGGAGATTATTGAGTTTTGTAGAGAGAACCTCGCTCATTACAAATGCCCCAAATCGGTTCATATTGTTGATGCAATACCTAAAAATGTTATGGGAAAAATACTAAAGCATCTTTTATCCGAGAGATACGCTAAAAATGAGTGAAATATGAAAATATACCCTGAGTGTTACAACTGTTTTATATCCCAAGCCATACGAAGTTCAAAAATACACACAAAAGACAGACAGAAGATTTTGAGCGTGGTGAAAGGGGTCGTTAACACCCTTGTCGATATAGACCATTTTGTTCCTCCGCCGTTAATTAGCGAAAATGTCTATGGAACGATAAGAAAAATTTTGGGTGTTGATGACCCGTATGAGGCAATAAAGAAGAAATACAGTGATATTGCATTGAATTACGTTTCATTTGCCAAACAACTTATAGAATCTTCCAAAGACCCGCTTGGCTGTGCCTTAAAACTTTCCCTTTCCGGGAATATCATAGACTTCGGAAGTGAAATAAAGCATTTTGACATTAAAGAGACGATTGAGCAAACCGTTGAGTCGGGTTTTGATATTAGCGATATAAATGAATTCAGGCGTAACCTGCAAAAATCGGAAAAACTCGTTTTGCTTGCCGATAATGCAGGGGAATCGGTTTTTGACAGGGTTTTGCTTGAAACGATAAAAGAGCTTTATCCGAATATGAAAATATATGTTTTTGTCAGAGGCGGACCAATTATAAACGATGTGACAAAGAAGGACGCCCTCTATGTCGGTCTTGATAGTATATCTGAAGTTGTTGAAGCGGGCAGGGCTATTCCGGGATTTTGGCCTGCTTACTGCAGCGATAAGTGCAAAGATATTTGGGATAAGGCGGACATTGTAATATCTAAAGGGCAGGGCAATTTTGAAACGTTAACGGAGATAGAGGACAGCCGTATATATTTTTTGTTTATAGTTAAATGCAGGGTTGTTGCCGAGTTTTTGGGTTGTGAAAAATATTCTAAGGTGTTTAAAAGAAATGGGAAAATCTAAAACTGCCGGAGTTGATGAGGCGGGCAGAGGTCCGTGGGCTGGTCCTGTCGTTGCTGCCTGTGTCATTTTAAACGGTGACATACCCCATTTAAGCGAGATAGACGATTCCAAAAAATTAACCTCGAAAAAAAGAAAAGAGTTATACGAACTTATTAAATCTAATTCCTTATACGGCATAGGTATGGCAACTAACGTTGAAATAGATAAACTCGGAATTGTTAAAGCAACAGAACTTGCAATCAAAAGAGCAATAGAAAATATGCCTCAAAAACCGGACTTTCTTTTAATTGACGGTAGGGACAGGTTTGAACTTCCCATAAAATACAAAACCATCGTCGGCGGTGATGCAAAGGTCAAATCCATAGCCGCCGCATCGATTTTGGCAAAGGTTTGGCGCGATGAGCTTATGTGTCTTATGGCAGATATGTATCCCGGTTATGGTTTTGAGAAGCATAAGGGATACGGAACAAGCGAACATAAAAAAGCTCTTGAGAGAATAGGTGTTTCACCCATCCATAGAGTAAGTTTTAAGCCTGTAAAGTTGATTTATGAAAAATTTCAAAAAAAACCGAGACTGCTTTTGCATGCCTGTTGTGCACCGTGCGCAACAAGTGTTATAGAGCGCCTTAAAAAAAGTTACGATGTTGAGGTGTTCTTTTACAATCCCAACATACATCCGAAAAAAGAGTACAACATAAGATTGAAAGAGATTAAAGAGTTGTGTCTGCATCACAATTTAGCTTTGCACATAGGTGAATATGATATGAAAAGGTGGTTTAAAATAGCAAAAAATTATAAGTATGAAAAAGAGGGTAAGCGCCGCTGCTATCTTTGCTACGGAATGAGAATAAAAAAAACGGCTGAATTGGCAAGCAGATTGGGTTTTGATTATTTCAGCACAACTCTGTCTGTCAGTCCTCTAAAAAAATACGATAAGATAAAAAAAATAGGGGATATGCTTGAAAAGACCTATAGGGTGAATTTTGAAGATAGCGATTTTAAAAAGAAAGACGGATTTAAACGCTCCGTTGAGTTATCCAAGAAGTTTGGATTTTACAGACAAGACTACTGCGGTTGTGTTTATTCGATAAGAGACAGTTTAAAAAGAGGTTAGTTAAATGGAAAAAAGAGAAATTGAAGATTTAATGGAGAAATACGGATTTTCACTTGAAGAGACACATATCTCCTGGGTTTTGATAGGTAAAGATGTTGTTTATAAAATAAAAAAGCCGGTTAATTTCGGTTTTTTAGACTACTCCACCCTGTCCAAACGACTTGAGTTTTGCAAGAAGGAGATAGAGCTGAATAAAAGGCTTGCTCAAGGTATGTATCTCGGGCTTTCTGCTGTTGTAAAAACTGACGAGGGTTTGGATATAGATAAAGCCGGAGAGGTGATTGAGTATGCTGTGAGAATGAAAAAAATCCCGCAAGAGAGGATGATGGACGTACTTATAAAGCATAATGCGGTTAAGTACGAGCACATTGATAAAATAGCAAAAATTGTTGCAAAGTTTCATTTAAAAGCTCAGACCAATCCTTATATCTCGTCTTTTGGAAGTATTGAGGTAAATAAACAAAACACAGACGAAAATTTCCAGCAGACAAAGGATGCTGTAGGCGATTATATAACCGATTTTGAGTATGATGCAATTAAAAGATATACAAATGAGTTTTATAAGAATAGTGCCGATATTTTTGAAAAACGCATCAAAGAGGAAAAGATTAGGGATTGCCACGGCGATATGTATTCACGTAATATTTGTATAGTTTCAAAAGAGGAGATATACATTTACGATTGCATCGAATTTAACGAGCGGTTCAGATATTCAGATGTGGCAAGCGATGTTGCCTTTATGTTGATGGATTTGGAAAACTACTCCAGATACGATTTGGCTGATGCTTTCTTAAAACACTATATTGAATATGCCAGGGATGAAAGCCTGTCATATATATTAAATTTTTACAAAATTTATCGTGCTTATGTCAGAGGTAAGATTGCCTATTTTCAAAAACTCAAAAAAGAGGCAAATCTCTATTTTGATTCGGCGTTTGGTTATCTGCCGGATGATTTTAAACCTAAATTGATATTGATGTGTGGATTGACCGGAGCCGGAAAAAGTAACATAGCCGGATTGTTGAGCAGAAAAATTAACGCAGCTGTTTTATCTTCTGACGAAATAAGGAAGGAACTCGCCGGTATGGATATTTACCAAAGAGATATGTCAGCGTTCGGCGAGGGTATCTATTCACAGAAAATGACAAATAGGGTTTACAGTGAGCTTTCTATTCGGGCTTATGAGGCAGTTAGAAACGGTAAAAACGTGATACTCGATGCTACTTTTTTAAAGGAAAGCCAGAGGAATAAAATAAAAGATGCAATGAAAAGACTCGGTATCGAACCGAAAGTTGTGTTTGTTGATGTTGACGATGCAACTGCACTGAAACATTTTGAAATACGCAAAAAAGATAAAAGTGTATCCGACGGAAGGTTGGAGATATACAAGAAACAAAAAAAACTGTTTGAAAAGCCGAAGAATTGCATAAATGTTGATGCAAAAAGCACGCCAGATGATATCGTAAGAAAAATTGTGCAGTCGTTAAATTAGAATTTTGTTAGGCTTGTGAGTCCATATTGTAGATATATACTAGTATTTTTGCCACGGCTTCATAGAGTTCTTCCGGTATTTCCTCGTTTATCTTCAGCTTATATAAATCTTGAACAAGGTTTTCGTCTTTTTTTATATATATGTTGTGCTCTTTTGCTATGTTCTCTATTTTTTCGGCTATTAAATGTTTTCCCTTGGCTATAACCTTAGGGGCGGAATCGCTATTTCTTTCGTATTTTATTGCAACGGCTTTTTTTTGCTCTTCTTTTTTCATTAATACTGTCTTTTAACCGTTCCGATGCCTTTCAAAGAAATTGTTATCCAAAAACCCGCATTTTTTGTTCTTGAGTATGTACCGTCTGAGTTTTCTTCTGCAACCCTGTTTACGTACAAATCAAGACCGATACCCCAACAATCCTCGTTGTACATAAACCCAACCTTTTTTTGAGGATAGTAGCCCTCGTTTAAACTTCTTTCGACATAGACATAGGTGTAGAGGCTTTTTACAGGATAGAGATAGAGCTTAACCTTTGCACTTTCGTTGTTGATTTTGTAGTCGCTGTCTCTTGACATGACGTATCCAAAAGAAGCACCTTTTGTTTTTGAGCTTATACTCATTTCCTCGTCGGAATCGATAAACAAGCCTTTGTGTGTTGAGAAATGGGCTTTTGATGCAAATGACAGATATTCTATAGGCGAAAATCTGGTCTCCTCGTATAACGGCGGGAAGGGCGTATGGTATGTTTTTGAAAAATCATACTCTTGAGACAGTTTGTTATAGAAAAATTCCCTGTAACTTATGGTGGAATTATCTTCGTTTTTTGTAGTCAGTATATTCTCAAGAGTAAAATTAATGTTGTTGGTTTTTGAGTATTCCGCCACAAAATCAGGAAATTTACTCTGGTCTCTTTGAGGAATGTATGTGTAGGTTAAAGAAGGATTTATGGTGTGTTTCAGTGCGACAAGGCCGGATGTATTGTTGGTTGTAAAGACTCTGTATAGCGATGTTTTTGCATCTATTGAATACTCAGGTATAAACGACCTTCTTGAGAAGTGGTTGTTGTCGGGGGCGTTTTCCCAGTATGCATAAAGTTCGTGTGCGCCTATCTTCGGCACTATGCTGAAGTAGGATATCTCGAAAGGGTATGATAAAAATCCGGTTGTTGAACTGGAGTATCCTCTGCTGCCTTTTATTCTAAAATCGTTTGTAGCCGTTTGATCAAAGTCCAATGTCAAATTATTCCACAGTTTTTTGTTTGTTATGTCAAACTTGATTTCCGGGAGTTTTTGAAGCGTTTCTCGATTGTTATCGGAAATTAAATCCTGATAGAAATAGCCGTTTATATTTAGAGAATATACCCCTTTTGTTATTGAATAAGATGCTTTGGATGTTGTGTATCTGTCGGAGCTTAACTCTATATTGTCTTTGTTTAACACCCTTAGATTGTCTTTGTTGTTTACCATATTAACATCGTAGCTAAAACTGCCGTATTGCTCCAAATCTGCTTGCTGTACGGCTTTGGTATATACTCTTAATTTTTTGTTTTCGGATATCCCGTAGGCTTTTTTCTCTTTAAATAAAGTGACATCCCATTTTCCCTTGGAGTGTTTTGTCCAGTAAAATCTGTATTGTGAGTCCAATCCGTAACCCGAAAAGGTATATATAAACGGTTTTAAGGTTATATCTTGAGACGGACTTATATTTATGAAAAACGGCTGAATATATTTTATTCCGTCTTTATTGGAATATCCAACAGCGGGAAACAAAAACCCGGTTTTTCTTTTGTTTGCCAAACTTCTCGATAAAACGGGAGAGAAAAAAAGCGGGACACTTCTTGCTTTAAAGACAACAGGATAAGAAAAAATATAGTCATTCTTTACAACATACGTATTTTTAGCCAAAATCGACCATTTGGGATGGGCTTTTGGGTTGCCGCGGATAAATTGCGGGCATCTGCATCCTGTGATAGTGCCGTTTGAAATATAGTATTTTTCCTTTGAGTTCATTACGATACGTTTGGCTTTTATGTATATGCCGTCACTTTTTATGAACATTGTTGCATTGTCTATAAAGCCTTTAAATGTCGAAGTATTTATTGTTCCTTTATTTCCTTTAATCCAATCGCCCTTCTTATTTTCTATTTTAACGTTGCCGTTAACCTGCGCCAATGATGAGTTCTTGAAGTACGAAGCCGAGTTACTTTTTATTGTGTATGCCTGAGTGTATATTACGCAATGCCCTGTAGCGTAGTAGGCATTTAGTTTTTTGTTGTAAATAATGTTATCCGCTTTTATATGAACTGCATTTTCCGGTGCACCAAAAGCGCTAAGAGGTATGTATAAAAAAAGAAATAAAAAAATGAAAACAAAAATTTTTTTCACTGATAATCCTATATATCATAAAATTGAGATGCTAAACAGCGTTTTTACCTCTTTCTTGAGTCCTTATTCTTATGGCGTCTTCTATGGGTATGATAAATATTTTTCCGTCTCCGACCTTGCCTGTTTTTGAAGTTTCTATTATTTTTTCTATTACTGCATCAACAAGGTCATCATCAACAACAATTTCTATTTTCACCTTAGGCAGAAAATCAACCACATATTCGGCGCCTCTGTAAATTTCAGTGTGTCCTTTTTGCCTTCCGTAGCCTTTAACCTCGCTAACGGTCAAACCTTTTATGCCCAAATCCATAAGACCTTCTTTAACGGCATCGAGTTTAAAGGGTTTGATAATTGCTTCGACCTTTTTCATCTATGTTCCTCCTCATACAACTTTATAATTAGCTCCACTTCACCTTTGCTCATATTCAGTTTTTTTGCTATGCTATCTATACTTTCATTTTTGTTTTTCATTTCTATAATGCTGTCTTTTAAACTGTCTTTGTATGTTTTGTTTTTTATTGTTGTAAGCAAATCCGTAAGCAGGGTATTTTTTCTGCGTACATCCTCAAGCAGGTTGTTCAGCCTTTCCTGCTGCTCCATTATTTTGTTATTTGCCGTGTTGATAAGCTCTTTTTGTTTCTCAAGCAGTACTCTTAAGCTTTCTATAAGTTTTAAAGTTCCTTCTTTTTCTTTTGAGCTGAAATATTTTGATGAAAGGATATATAGGACAATAGCCACGTCGAAAATGACCTGTAAAATAAGTATATTGTTATTCATTCTCAAGTTTCTTATTTTTAATCATTTTTCTTTCGAAAAACAGCATATAGTGAATGATTAGCTCTACATCGCTCTTTTTGATGTCTTTAAATGTGCATCCGTAGCAGTACCCTTCGTCTGTTTTACTTTTTCTTGTGATTAACGAAATTGTTTTTATCTCGTAATGACTTGCTATGGGAAGCATAAACTTTATAAAAAGGGTTTCTCCTTCATTAAAATCCTCTTTTGATAAAAATGAAATTCCGTCTTGAGACAGGTCGCAGCTGTAACACTTTTCAAACTCTTTAATCTTGGAGTCGTAATCCTTGTCTCTTAGAATATTTATAATGTAGTTCAATTTAGCGTCCATCTCTTTCATTATTAAAACAAAAGCTTTGTTTAGGTCTCCGAAGCTTGAATCTAAGTTGTTTAAAGACATAAAAAAACTGAAAGAATCTGAAGGCTCTATTGTATAGTATATTTCGTCTTTATATTTATCGACTTTGCTTGTATCTATTTTTTTTGCATAAACTATAAATTTGTTTTTGATTCTTCTTGACTCTCTTTTGTCGTTATCCATATTTACCTACCAAAAAAGTAAAAAATAAAACAATACTAATATAGCTGTTGATGTTGAAAAAGGCAAGATTAATTTTCTTTAAGTCGTTTGCATCAACAAGCGTATGCTCCACAAACAGCAAAACGGCAACAATCAATGCGCCAATATACGCTATGAGGTTTAGTCCGAAAAGATACATAGCATATAGCAAGAAACCGAAGGCTGTTATGTGAAATAGTTTTGCAATGTGAAGTGCCGGTTTAGCACCGAATTTTGCCGGTATTGAGTGCAACGAATGCGTTTTGTCAAACTCTACATCCTGCAGCGCGTACAATACATCGAAACCTGCTATCCAAAATGTTACAAATGCGGCAAGAAACCATACTGCCTCATTCAAACCATTTGCCGATGAGACATAACCTCCAAGAGGCGCTATGGCGTCGGTTGCGCCGAGATAGAGATGACAAAGCCAAGTGAAACGTTTTGTATATGAGTATGTTAAAACGAAAAACAGAGCAACAGGAGATAGTTTGAATGCCAAATCGTTTATTAAATATGTTGATATTTCAAATATTACTATTGAGATAAATGTGAAAAGGTAGGCTTCCTTGAGGCTTACCTTGCCCGTTACAAGCTCCCTGTTTTTTGTTCGCTCGTTCATAGCGTCTATATTTTTATCTATTATTCTGTTTAGTGCCATAGCAGCGGAGCGAGCAGATGCCATTGCTATTGTGACAAGCACAATGACCCTTATGGATATTTCGTTGTTAAATCCCATCATCATACCTATGTAAGCAAAGGGAAGCGCAAAAATTGTATGTTCGAACTTAATCATTGAGAGGAATTTTTTAACAGAGTTCATTTTACCGCCTTAAAATAGTCGTAGAAATAGACATAGCCGGAAATAAGCGTCAATAACACGGCAAGATATAAGAGTGCCAAACCCATATCCCTATATCCCAACATCAAAATAACTATCGCTGCAAATTGAGACGTTGTTTTGAGTTTGCCCCATCTGTTAGCCGGTATTATGATGTTTTCATCTGCTGCCACTATCCTTAAACCTGTAACGGCAAATTCTCTTGCAACGATGATAATAACAGCCCAGTACGGAACCGACATTATGTTTATCATGGCTATTAAAACACCTATGACAAGTATCTTATCAGCCAACGGGTCCATAATTTTCCCGTATGTTGTGACGGCATTGTTTCTTCTTGCGATATATCCGTCCAAAACGTCGCTTAAAATACCGAGGCTAAAAAAGATAGCTGCGTATATGCTCATACTGTTTTCAAGGAAGATTATAACGATAACAAGGTCTATAATCCTGAAAATAGATAAAAGATTCGGTATGTGTTTTACCATATGCTACCACCAACATTACTATATACATTGCCCTTTTTTCTTATGGGTTTTGACTGCCTTGCAATATGGACAGAACCGGTTTTTGTAAGTTTCATCTCTTTGCCGTAATAGACTTTTGTGAATTTTTTTACATACCTTTGAGTTTCTGCAAAAGGAGGTATTCCTTTATATTTGTCAACAGCCGTTTCTCCTGCATTGTATGCTGCCGCTACAAGCTGCAGACTTTTATATTTCTTTGTCAGATGCTTTAAAAAGCGCACTCCCCCGGCTATATTTTCTTTTATGCTGTTTATATCTCTAACGCCGTAAAATTTTGCGGTTTTATCCATCAACTGCATAACGCCCTTTGCCCCACTTGAAGAAACCGAATTGTGATTAAAATCCGACTCTATTTTTGCAATAGATACGGCGAGCTTCGGGTCAACCCCAAGCCTGATGGCTGTGCTTTTGATTAGTTTTACGATTTTGCTTTTGGAGTAGTGGTTTTGTCTCGCTATGGAAAAAACCCTTTTAAAAAACGAGTGTGTATTTATATTTGTATAAACCACTTCCCCGCTGTTTTTTTTTACGTATAGACCGCTGCACAGTGCATTGGACGATATAAATAAAACTACAACAATTAGAGGAGAAATACGTTTCATTTTAAACTTTCAAACAGTTTTTTAACCTTTTCGTTCTTTGGAAACCGTTTTATTATAGATTTGAGCAGTTGATAAGCTTTTTGCTTATTGTTTGTTTTTATGTAAACCTTTGCAAGGTGTATATATATTACCACATCATTTTTTACCTGTTTGTCTTTTTTGCTTGATATGGCTTTTTTAAGAAATTGCTCGGCTTTTTTGTAATCACCGAGTTTATAATATCCCCACCCCAAGCTGTCGAGGTAGTAGGGATTATCCGGTTGTATTTTGACGGCTTTTTTTACAAGTTCCACTCCTTTTTTTATTTCTATGTTCTCGTCAATATACAGGTATCCGAGATAGTTCAAGACAACTGAGTTGTTAGGATTCGTTTTTAAGGATTTTTTAAGATATTCAATAGCCTTGGATCTGTTTTTCAATTTGTCGTAGTAAATATCGGCTATGTAGAAATAGGCTTTTGACTTGTCCTTAAAAGAACCTATGTTATTCTTAATTGTTTTTATGGCTTTATGGTAGTCTTTGTATTGCAGATATAAATCCGCAAGCATATAGTAAATATCTTTATCTTTATTTTTAACGTTTTTTAGAGTTTCTATAGCCTTTTGCTTCATATTTAGTTTATTGTAGCATACGACCTCGTTAAAGAGAGCATCTTTGTAGAGTATTGAAGATTGGGAAATTGTTTTAAAAACGATTGCGGCTTTTTGGTACTGTTTTTCACTCATCAAAGAAACACCGTAGAAATACTTCATCCTATCCGTTGAAAGAGGAACTTTTTCCTTGTCTATAAATTTGATTAGGTGCTTGTATTGTCCAAGTCTCATAAGCATGTAAGCCGCTTTTTCAGCATATGCCATATTGTGTCTAATCTTATACGCTTTTGCAAAGTATTCAAATGCCTTATCAATTTTTCCGCCAAGATAAAAGTCATTACCTATTGCCGCAAGTTTCTCATCCTCTTTTATCTTCATATTTTTATAGATTGCTATGGCTTTTTTGTACTGCTTGTTTTGTTCGTAAAGATTGGCAAGCAGCTCTTGAAAATCGGTGTTATTTTTGTCTAATGAGAGCAGTTTTTCTGCATATTCTATAGCTTTGTTTAAGTTACCTTCGGCTTTGTAACATTGAGTCAAATAGTACAGTATTTCCTTGTTTTGTTCATAATCTTTTATTTTCTCAAAATACTCAACAGCCTTTTGATAGTTTCTATCTCGCATATGCAAAATAGCCAACCTTTTGTATATTGCGGTTTTGTCTTTAAATGGGGAATTTCCGTTTTTTAGCAAATCTATGGCTTTTCTATCTTCCTTTTTAATAATATACACATCAAGCAGCTTTTCATACAGCCGTTTGTCGTTGGGAAAAATTTTTATGGCTTTTTGCAGAAATTTTTGGGCTTCGTCGAATTTTTTGGCATATAGAAGTATATTTGCGTATTCGTTATATATGTAGCTGTTTTTAAGATACGGCAAAACGTTTTTGTAGTATTTTAAGGCTGAGTCCGTATTTCTTTCGTATAAACTGATAAATGATGCTATGTAGTTATAATCTATATAAACTTGATTTGCTTCAATCTCCCTGCTTTTTGCTTTTGTAAAAATTCCAGCCAGAAACATACTGAAAAACGCTATGGTTATAATAAATGCTATAACAGCTAAGAAACTAACTTTTTTCCTGTAAAAACTCATTAACCACTTCCGTAAATTCGTCTATAAGCCTGTCTTCTTTTACTTTTTTTACAATCTTGCCTTTTTTAATTATAAGTCCGAAATGCCTTCCTCCGGCTATTGCCAAATCCGCCTCTTTCGATTCACCCAGAGCATTAACAACGCACCCCATAATGGCAACCTTTATGGGTTTATCCACATAGGAGAGTCGTTTTTTAACTTCATTAACCAAATCAATCAAATCAATCTCTATTCTACCACAAGTAGGGCAAGAAACAAGATCTATTGAATGTTTTTTCCTCAAGTGCAGAGAGTTTAACAGCTCATAGCACACATCCACCTCGTTTTCAGGAGGCTCGCTCAACGATATTCTTATTGTGTCGCCTATTCCTTTTCTTAATAAAATCGATGTAGCACTCACAGATTTCACTATTCCCTCCATAGACGAGCCTGCTTCCGTGACGCCTATATGGAGAGGGTAGTCAGTTAGCTTTGATATTTTTTCATAGCACAGCACGGTTGTTTTTGAATCCGAGGATTTAATCGATATTTTCATATTATAAAATCCGAAATCTTCGATGCGTTTTATCCAGTTGCAGGCACTCTCCACCAAAGCTTCTTCACTTGGACCGTTGTATTTATCTATTAGGTTTTTTTCCAATGAGCCGCTGTTTACACCGATTCTTATAGGTATGTCATACTCCGCTGCTGCTTTTAGGATTTCCTTTGTTTTGTCAAAAGAGCCTATATTTCCCGGGTTGATTCTGACACAATCCACCCC
>WGCD01000058.1 GCA_015493995.1 Desulfurellaceae bacterium | reverse complement strand
CCTTAAATATACCGCTTTGTTGAACAGCACTTGTTAAATCACTTTCAAACATAGAGCATAACGAATCAATCCAGCTTATTGTTGCATAGGGCTCAAACTCATAACTATCTTTTTTATAATAAAAAAGTGTCGAATTAAATCTCGAATCGCAATTTCCGGGCATAATTTCAAGCGCAAGATTTGTTTTGTGTTGGGAGTTGTAGTTGACGCTCGGGCTTAAAATGAAAGCTCTTTTATTGTATGCGGTTTGCAGGCTGCACGAAGAAATTAAAAAAGCAAAAACAACAAACATAAAAGCAGTGCTTTTTTTCATAACTATTCACCGGGTCCTTTTCTTATTTTCACTCCTCTTATAACAAGCGAAGGGTTTTGTTTTAATTCTATTATCAAATCCTTCAGCTGAGAACTCGTACTTTTAAGATTTGTAAATGTGGCGTTTAGGTTTTCTAAACCTGCCGATGTAAATGTTTTTATATTTTTTGAATTTGCCTTCAATAAATTATCCGTATCCTGCGTAAGCTCTTCCAATTTTCCGATAAGACTGTCAAAGTGTTTAGAGTTAGATTTTATCCTAAGCGCAACATCGTTTGTATTTGTCAACAAAGTGTTTAATTTTTCCTCGCTTACTTTTAAATTTTTTGCTATCTTTTCTATCTCTTTCGATGTCATATTTATATTTGCAACCGTATTGTGTATATTTCCTATCATTTTTTCATCAAAAAGACCGTTTAACTTTAAAAGGAGTATGTTCGTATTTCTCATTACCTTTGAAGCCAAAACTGATAGCTGCTCCAAGGTGGTGGGCACGGTTTGGATAACGGGGTAACGCTTGCCGGGTTTTGCTTTTAATAGAGGTTTATCTTTGCTTCCGCCTATGAGATTTATATACGAGATGCCGGTTAATCCGTTTGATGAAATTTTTGCCTTCGTATCTGTTTTAACCGGCAAATCCTTTTCAACGGCAATGTATATCTCTATGTATTCTGGATTTTTTTTATCTATGTTTATGGATATGACCTTTCCCACCTTAACGCCTTTATATCTGACATCGGCATCTTTATTTAATCCACCAACGGAATTGTCGGTTTTCACAACATAGATGTCATACTGTTTAGAGCCTGGACCAACGCCGACTATCCACAAAACTATAGCTACGCCTATCAAAGAAAAAAGGCTTACAAAAAAGCCTACTAATACGAACCGTGCTTTTGGTTCCATCTTTGAAACTTGATACCTCTTTCACCGAAAAATATTTTTTTTATCCACTCGTCTTCCGTTTTTATAATATCAAAAGGTGTGCCTTCTGCCAAAACTTTTTTGTCTCCGAGCACGCAGCATCTCGTAGTAACGTTGAAAAAGCTGTCCAAATCGTGTGTTACCATCACAACCGTTATCCCGAGAAGTTTGTTTAGCTGCCGTATTGTTTTATCAAAATCTTCTGCGCTGACAGGGTCAAGTCCGCTTGTAGGTTCATCAAGAAACAACAGTTGCGGGTCGAGTATCAATGCTCTTGCTAAGGCAGCCTTTTTTTTCATCCCGCCTGAGAGTTCGCTCGGATAAAGATAGTAAACATCGTCATCCAATCCGACTAGAGACAGCTTGAATTTAACAATATTTTCAACCATACGTTTGGGGAGTTTAACAGTTTCATTAAGCGAAACAGCAATGTTTTCCCCTATTGTCAAAGATGTAAAAAGTGATGCTGCTTGAAACATAACCCCAAACTGCTTCCTAATCATACTTCTTTTCTCGTTACTTGCCTTTCCTATATCCGTACTGAGAATTATTATGGAGCCCTCGAACTTCTGAAGCATTAACATAGCCCTTAGAAGTGTTGATTTTCCAGAACCGCTTTTTCCGATTATCGAATATATATCGCCCCGATTTACGGATATATTGACATTTTTGTGAATTGTTTTTCCTTTTAAACTTATGTTTAAATCCTTTACTTCAATAACTATATCCCCGCCCACCTAAACACCACCGAGAATATTGCATCTATAACAATGACAGCAAATATGCCGTCAACAACGCTTATGGTAACATTTTCACCTATGCTCTCAACATTTTTTGATGTCCTGAAGCCTTTAAAGCAGCCGATAACGGCTATCACAAAAGCAAAAACAGGTGCTTTTATCAAACCTGAGAGAAATGTGTGAAGCGTAAGAACGCTCGATAATCTCAAATAAAAGTCGTAGTAGGTAATGCCCAAAGATAGGTTTGCAACGACTGCTCCTCCGAAAATTCCAGCAATATCAGCCAAAACAACAAGCAGCGGGAGGGATATAATCATAGAGATTATTTTGGGAAAAACCAAAACATCGAACGGGTGCAAACCCATGGTTTTTATGACATCAATCTCTTCTGTAACCTTCATTATGCCTATTTGAGCCGTGTATGAGCTTGCACTCCTGCCGGCAAGCAAGATTGCCACTATTAAAGGACCAAGCTCCCTTGTTATTGATATGCTCACCAAATCGACAATAAATATATTCGCTCCGAACTCTTTTAGCTTTATTGAGCCTTGATACGCCATAACAACACCGATAAGCAGTGATAAAATAGTTATTATCGGAACGGCATTTAAACCCATTTTTTCTATATCGTTTACGATAGCTTTAACCCTAAACAGTTTGGGGTGAGTCAGTGCTTTTGCAAAATGAATAAAAATCTCTCCCAAAAAACCGAAAAACAGGTAGAGCTCTATCAATTTATTGTATGCTGCAACGCCGATGTTGTAGAAAAATTTATCGTGATAGGTTTTTTTTGGGGCTGTTTCCTTTAAGTTGCTTTTAACTATCTCAAGCAGTTTTTTATCGTTTTCTGAACAATTTATCTTAGCGGCATACCGTTTTGCAAATTGCAGTAAAAAGATAAGGCAGGATGTATCTATTTTTCTGATACCTGTTATATCAAGAATTTTAACGGGTTTGGAAATTTTATTGAGTTTATTCATAAGTTGCGGAAGTTCGGAATATGTGGCTTTGCCTTTAATTATTACGGTGCTTTTATTGTGTTTAATCTCAATCATTATTTAGCAATCACCTTCTCAAACTCTTCCATATATTCTTTCGTTCCGACACATATTAGAGTTGAGCCCTCCTCTATTATGTCGTCGGCTCTCGGATTAAAAACGGTTTCTTTGGATTTTTTGGAAATAGCGATAACAATGATGTTATATTTGCTCCTTATGTCGGTTTCTTTAATCTTTTTACCGACATAGGGAGAGTCTTTTGAAATATAAAACTCGCCCATCTCAATTGTTTTGTCAGACTGCATAACGATGGAAACAAACTCGGCAGTCCTTGGGGAGACCAACATCCTTGATATGTCATATCCGCTTGATTGATAAGGAGAAACAGTTTTTGCGCCGAGTTTTATGAATTTTTTAATGGATTCTTCCGTGTTGGAGCGCGCTATTGCCAAAATATCCCTGTTTTCGTCTTTAGCCGTAATTAAAGAATACAGATTATCTGCATCGGAGTCCATAACAAGTGCAATACCTGTTGCATTCTTGATGTTTGCCTGTTTTAATATTTCCTCGTCCGTTGCACTTCCCTTAATTACAAGATAGTTGTTGTTTATCGCCTCCTGCACCTTCTCCGCATCTTCTTCTATAACCACAAACGGTTTTTTGAATTTTTCAAGCTCCTTTGCGACTATTTTGCCTACTCTGCCGTATCCGCAAATTATGTAGTGATTCTTCAGTTTTGCTATCTTTTTCTCCATTATTCCTCCAAAATTCAGTTTAAGTTTTAATAATCTGTCCGTAAAACCCGTTGTTATGACACCGGTTATTATAGCTATACTGGAAATTCCAACAATCATTAAAAACGATGCTACGATTTTACCGGCGGGAGTTACGGGTCTTACATCTCCGTAACCAACGGTCGTTACTGTCACAATACTCCACCACAGCGCATCAAAAAGATTTTTTATTTTTGGATTTATGTTGTGTTCCAATACGAACATAACAATTGCGGCTGTAATAACGATAAATGCAAACAGAAAGAATACGGTGCTTAACTCAAAAGCTTTCTCATGTATGGAATATCCGAGTTCTTTGATGCTTCTGTTGAATCTGACCATTTTGAATATTCTTGCAACAAGCACAAAGATTCTGTATGGATACGGGAAAAAGAAATAGGGAATTACGGACAGAATATCCACGACAAAATCAAATGTTTTGGCGTATTTAACCAAGGAGTAAATCTTGTTTTTTTTGCATTCCTCAAAAACCATAACAAACCTGATTATCATTTCAAAAAGAAAGATAAAAATTGTGATTATCTCTATGAGTCTGTAGGTTCTTGGCGAGCCTATATTGATCGGAATTGCCTTGTCATAGCCCAAAATGGAGATTATTGAAGATAGTATTACAATCTCCATAAATGCGTTGAAGTAGCTTGTTGTATGATTTTCACCGTAAAATGTTTCTCTAATATTAATCTTCATACTTAGCTTATTATCCGTGAGGCTTGAATGTTTGTCAAACAAAATGTTTTTAGTTATTGACATAAAAGGTTTTTTTGTTCTAATATGACTTGGTAAAATTCGTTTGAGGGGGAGGCAATTTAAAATGCACGAAGAAATTTACAATGATATGGAGAATGTTCTAAAGACTCTGAGAGCAATAGAATCCGACACCGGCAGAATTGACGAGATAGAGAATAAATTAAAAGAAAGAGAGTTTAATCTTGTCGTTATGGGACAGTATAAAAGGGGGAAATCGACCTTTATAAATTCTCTTTTGGGCTCAAATATTTTGCCTACCGCAATTTTGCCGTTGACCTCTATTGTAACAATAATAAATTATGCCAAAGAGGTTAAGGTTGTTATAAAATATATAGACGGCAAAGAAGACTTATCCGCACTTGATGAAATAGAGAAATATGTTACAGAAAAGCACAACCCTGAAAACAGACTTAACGTTAAAGAGGTTGATGTTTTTTATCCGTCTGAATACCTGAAAAGCGGTATAAGAATCATAGATACGCCGGGGGTAGGCAGCGTTTTTGAGCATAATACGGACGTTACATACGAATACCTGCCCAATTGCGATGCTGCAATTTTTATGATGAGTCCCGACCCGCCTATAAGTAAAGCCGAGTTAGATTTTTTAAGGAGCGCAAAAGAATATATACACAAGTTTTTCTTTATTTTAAATAAAATGGATGTAGTTTCAAAAGAAGATTTGCAGGATGTTATAGATTTCAATAAGAAGCTCCTTGAAAATGAGCTTGAAAGAGAGATTGAAATTGTGCCCATATCCGCTTTAAGAGCGCTTAATGCTAAAAAGAGCAACGACGCTAAAGAGTTGGAACAGTCCAATATTTCCTCTGTGGAGGAAAGAATTATAGGTGTTTTAAAGAAAGAGAAATGGCGCATTCTGGGCTTGTCGATTGTAAATACACTCATCAGATTTTCCAATGAAATTGAGACCAAATTTAAGCTGCAGCAAAAAGCCGATGAAATGTCACTTGAGGATTTAGAGAAAAAAATAGATGAATTCAAAGAATTTACGAAACTCATCTCCAAATATAAAGAAGAGAACGATTTTGTTTTAAAGGGCAAAATAGACACGCTCATTAAACTTATTGATGAGCATATAGAGCAGTTAAAAGTCGAAAAACTTCCTTCTTTAATTGATAATACCCTTAACGTATTTCAGGAGAAGCTTGCAAAAAAGCTAAAAACAGAGCAGCTTGATGAAGAGATGAAAGAAAATATGAAGCAAGAGATTCAGGCTATATTTACAGAGTTTGAAGATAAAGAAAGGGACGTTATTTCGGAAAATATAGATGTTATTTATGATGATTTGGCTCAAAGGACAAACAGCGTTATAAAAAAGATTGTTGATACGGCATCATCTATTTTCGAGGTTGACTTACAGCCGTTTGTAAGTGCTGAAAATTTGTCAGAGCACAGCGAATTTTCTTTTAAATTTGAAGACCAACTTGAGGCTTTGGCAATTATAGGCACATTTATAAGAAAGAAATTGCCGCTCTTTATGGGAAAAATTGTGGTTGAAAAGCATATAAAAACAGCAACTCAGGAGATTTTTGACAGGCATTGCGGAAGGATGAGATACGCCTTTGTGAAAAACATTCAGGAGACAAGCAGGAGATTCAAGTCTCAACTTGACGATAAAATAGACAGCACGCTTTCTGCAATTGAAGAGATTCTCGATAAATCGATAAGAATGAAGAAAGAAAGTGAAAGTAAGGTTTCTGAGAACATTAACAGAATTAAGAGGCACCTTGCTGTGATAAGAGATGCGAAGGAGCAGCTTCAAAATCTCAAAAATCAGTTGGAAACTTAAAAAATAGGCGTTTTTTATTTCATTTATAATCATTGGGTATATAATTTTGAAAAATAAATGTTTTAAGGTGGAGGTATAAAATGGACGTATTGGAAATGTCTAACAAGGTTAGGAACATTCAACCGTCGGCTATTCATAGGATGTCTGCCTTGGCTGCTCAAATAAAAGACGCCGTGGCTTTATCGTGGGCAAGACCGGATGCAGCAACGCCACAACACATAAACGAGGCTGCAATAAAAGCCATAAGAAATGATTTGGCAAGCAGATACTCACCGCCTCCCGGTTTAATGAAATTAAGACAAGCCATAACAAAGAAGCTGGAAAGGGATAATAATATTAAGGCAGCACCGGAGGAAGTTTTGGTGACCACAGGCTCAATTGAGGGTATTTTTGCTGCAATCCTATCTATAGTTAACCCGGGCGACGAGGTTATAATGCCCTCCCCTAACTATTCCACACACGAGCTAATTGTTAGAATGTCTTCTGCCGTTCCCGTCTATTTTCCCACTGTTGAAGAAGAGGGCTTCAGGCTTGATTTGGATGCTTTAAAAAAGGTCATAACAAAAAAATCCAAAGCGATTCTGTTTTGCAACCCGGCAAATCCAACGGGAGCTGTGTTCAACGAAAAAGATTTGAAAGAGCTGGCTTATATTGCGAAGGATAACAACCTTTTTGTGGTCATTGACGAGGCTTACGAATATTTTGTGTTTGATGGCGCAAAACACTTTTGTATAGGCTCTATGCCTGAAATGAAGGATTTGGTTGTAGAAAATTTTACATTCACAAAAACATACGCAATGACAGGATGGAGAGTCGGATATAACGTAGCTTCACCTAAGATTATGGAGCATATAATGAAAACTCATACTCCTATGACAATCTGCGCACCGGTTGTTTCTCAATATGCTGCTATAGAGGCTCTTGAGGGTCCGCAAGACTGTGTCAAGGAGTTTTACAACCACTATCTTGAGTGGAGAGACCTTATGTGTGAACGACTCGATAGGCTCAGCGGTATTTTTTCATATCAAAAACCGCTCGGTTCATACAATATGTTTCCGAAAATTGTAGCAAAAGGCGGAGAAAATTCCGCGGAATTCTGTATGAAGCTGTTGAAGGAGGCAAAGGTTGCAACAACCCCCGGCGCTCCTTTCGGACCTACGGGTGAAGGACATTTGAGAATGAGTTTTTGCTCATCCAAAGAAACAATTACCGAAGCCTTTGACAGAATGGACAGATATTTCGGAATCGTATGAAATAAGGGGCAAAGGTTTTAAAATTTCAAAACCTTTGCCCTACTGCCTTAACATATAACAAACTATTTTAGTTAAAACATAGTTTTTTTCTTGACTATAATCCAATAAAGTCTATAGTGGAGTAAACACATAGCTTCAAGGAGTGGAAATGTCTGGCAATTATCTTTTTTTTACCAATTTAGGTGAGGTTATTTTTATATTTTCAAATCTCACAAATATTTCTTTGTGCGGGGTTTAATCAGATGCGAATTAAAATCAGCTTGGAGAGTGAAAACAGTATAGTTTTATCTACCGGCTTCAATGAAATTTTACAGTGGTTTGTATATAGCTCCATAAAAGATGAATGGTTGCACGATGTTGGTTTTGAGTTTAATAAGAGAAGTTTCAAACTATTCACATTCTCGTCCATTCTGCAAAAAGGCAGGTATTTAAAAGAGAAAAATTTGTTTGTTTTTCCAAGAAGAATTAGCTTCATAGTGGCGTCTCGGGTGGACTGGATTTTACAAAAGCTGGCTTCAGGGAGTGTTCAGAGGGATAACATTAATATGTGGAACAATGATGTGTATTTGACAGAAATATCTGTTTTAAAGCCTAACAAAATCGAATCCAACACGATTCTAGTCAGGGCTTTAACGCCCATTGAGGTTCATTCAACATTTGAAACCCAAAAAGGTAAAAAAACTCATTACTACACACCCTTTGAGAGTGAGTTTTCATCGCTCATCAATGAGAATGCTAAGAAAAAATGGAGTGCTTTTTTCAAAAAAAAGCCACCGTCGGATATAAAAATTGAACCTAAGGGATTTAATAAAGAAAAAATTGTCAGATTTGGCACAAATGAGCGT
>WGCD01000057.1 GCA_015493995.1 Desulfurellaceae bacterium | reverse complement strand
TTTTGCTGTATTCATAATACACCTCCTTATCTGTATTAATATACTAAAACTTTTGATTATAAAAATCAAGTACAATGATTATTTTATATTCTACCCTTATTGTTTGCAATTGTTGAATAAAATACGAAATATATCGTCACAACCGTCATAACATCGTTTCTTCCTATAACTGCACAAGATTATAGGTGACGATTGTTTAACCATAAAGATATAGGCCATCGTCACTTTGAAATGGGTAGTTCATATCAATCACCCGTAATATTCTGCTAAAAAAACTAATTTTTAACACCTTTTAACATTCCTTAGAGAGTGACTCACCCTGTATCTTAGGGTGACTCCGCCTCTTTTCAAACTTTTATCTTCATAATTCCTTTCGTAACGCCATTTTATAAAAGTAGAAAATCTCATTTTCCCCAGGGTGACTCACCCTCAAAAGTAGGGTGACTCCTTTGAAGAAAGCCATTTTTCGCTTTAAACTGAACGCAACAACTTTGGATGAGCTCCACGATTTATCCTGGCCAGGGAAAAGGGTTTTTGGGTTCGATGTAAAACTAATTAAAAAAGATTTTGGAGGTAAGTGTGAATACACAAAAGATTGACCTGCACTTGAACTTGCAAAAGGAGGCTTTTTCAACTATGGAGAAACTTCGTCAAAAGAAAAGCAGAACCGCATTTATAGAGGATTTAATCAAAGAAATGGAGAGTCTCGATAGAGTCTTTTCTATCTTAGTAAAGATTAAAGCAAACCAGAAGAGAATATTTGCTCTGCTTTTCTTAACTGCCGTTAAGTTAGGAATTTCTGAAGATGAAATCCAAAAAACCATTGAAAGTAAGGAGGAAAAGGATGACTAAAAAAGTTAGTATGGCAGAAGGTTTTGATATCCTACTAAATCAGCTTCGATATCTGAAATATTATTTGTTTGCGGTTCTATTTATCCCATTAATTTTCTTTACGGTATCATTTGTTTATTTCATATCTAAAAGCAAGGAGTTAAAGGAAATAGTGGTTTATTCAGCCCAATATGGACTTTTAAGCTTTAAATTTTGGCTATTAGGAGACTTACTGAATCTGCATAAGGGAGCTGATTATTACAATTATCAGAATATTTACAGAGATTATTTCCCTTTGGTATTCCACTCTTATGCGTTTTACTACTCAGTTGCCATAGCTGTTTTTTCTATAATCGTAACCTTTTTAATTGTTAGGTCCTTTACAAGAAATTTATCAGATAAAAAGGTTATAAGAGGAACAAAGATAAAAAGCTTAGGGAGTGTGTTTAACTTGAGAAAGTTTATCAGGCCTCGTGACGAAGTTAAGCATACGATTTTTATAGGATCAACAGGCTCTGGTAAAACGCAAGCAATGCATAGACTATCAAAGCCGGTTTTGAATGCCTGTAAAAACGTGTTTTTTGATGTTAAAGGCGATTATCTACCGGCATATTTTAAGAAAGGTCGGGATATCCTGATCAACCCATTGGATGTACGAAGTGCAAGATGGAACTTCTTGGAAGAGGTAGAGGATGAAGCCGATATAGATACTTTAGCCAAAGCTTTTATAGAAAAAAACTCATCTTCATTTAATGATTCAAAGTCTGCCTACTTTGAAGGCAATGCCTCGTTCGTACTTCAGAACATTTTCAAAGAGCTCCATAAAAATGGCATTTTAGATAATTACAAAATTAGAGAGGTAATTCTAAAGGAAGTGTTTTACAAGTCAGAGTCAGGGCTTGTAAGAAATATTCTCGATAAACTGAATGTTGGCAGCGATGTATCCTTTGCAGATACATTATCAACTTTGAGAGTAAGTCTTGATTTTATAAAGGTTATAGGTTTTGAACCCAAAGTCAATCCGAAATTCTCCATACAGGAGTGGCTAAACTCAGAGGATAATTCAAACATATTCATAACAACAAAAAAAGATAAAGCATCCATAACGAGAGGTTTTAATACGGCATTCTTGACTATGCTCTTGTTAAAACTCTGTTCTCTGCCGGATGTTCAATCGCAGGATGATGTAAGAGTCAGGATTTGGATTGATGAGTTAGCCAATCTTTCAAAAATACCCAATCTTGCAGAAACCTTGTCGTTCGTACGCTCAAAGGGCGTTGCTATATATCTAAGCACTCAGAGTTTGGAGGGATTGAAAAGGGCTTATAAAGAGCATGAAATTAAAGACATTTTGAACAACTGCAGTAATCTGTTCTGTTTTTCGGCAAATGATGAATATACAGCCTCTATTTTTTCAAAGCTTATTGGCCAACAGCAGGTAAAGATACCTTCTAAGAGCAGCTTTTCAACACCCAAAGTATCAAATATCGACGGAATTAATTTATCATATCACAGGAGTATAGAATATGCTGTCCTTCCTGCAGAAATTATGGTTTTGAAAGGGGGTGAATTTTATGCAAAGATTAGGAGAAAGTGGTTTAGAGCTACACTGGAATATATGCACATAAAAAAGGATAAGAACATAGAGTTTTTCTTGGAAAACAAAGCTTTTAAGCTAAAATCCGTAAAAAATAAGGATGATGAAAGTGAAATTATCACTGGGGTTGAGACATCCGATTCAAAACCTTCATCTAAACCGGCTTCTGGCGGTAAAAGCATAAGCTATCATAGCATAAACAAACCTGTGGAAAATATTAAAGATACAAACAGAGAAGCGCAATCTGATATCAATGATAAAGGCTCAAAAACCCTGACATTAAAGTCAAAAGATTCAAAACAAAAAAAGGATATCTCACAGGACAACCCTCTAAATATCGCAAATAAATTTATGGAATAGGAGAAGTTATGTTATCAAAACCAATCTCAAGGAGCCCCTCTGGGGCTTCTTCTTATTACTATCAAACAGAAAACAAAATAAACAGCCTATGGGGAGGAAAAGCAGCAGAAGATTTAGGTCTCAAAGGTCAGGTAAAAATAGAGCAGTTTGACTCACTGCTTAACGGATTTCATCCCTATAAAGATGAGAAACTGCGTCAGAATGCAGGTAAAGAGAACGCAATAGCTGGCTGGGATTTTACATTTTCACTATCCAAAAACGCCTCAATTCTGGCTTTTGATGACAAAAGAATAGAAAAGGCATTTAAAGAAAGTGTCGATGAAGCCTTAAAAATAGCAGAAGAGAGATACGCATCAACAAGAACCGGTCAGGCAGGTATAAACTCAGAACATACTCAAAATTTAGTATATGCTGAATTTACACACTATAACTCCCGGGCAAATGATCCGCAAATACACACCCATGTGTTTATATTTAATACAACAAAAGGCGAAGACGGCAAATACAGAAGCTTGGACAACAGGGAGCTTTATTCAAACTACAAACAAATAGGACAGATTCAAGAACATATTCTATCCCAAAAGATAAGAGATTTGGGATATAAATTGGACACAAATCATCAAACCGGCATTGTGGATATAAAGACGGAACGGGAAGATATAAAAGAATTTTTCTCAAAAAGGTCAAGCCAAATCAAAGAAGAGTTTGAGAAAAATAAGGACAAATACCGATACGACAGAGACGCAAAACAACAGGCAAGCTGGGATACAAGGCAGGAGAAGGACCATAACTTCTCATATCGTGAGATGAAAGATAAAGTTAAAAACGACCTAATAGATAATTTTCAAATGGATTTGAGGCAGCTTAATCAAGAAGCCATTTCAATCTCTCAAAAAACAGAAAATAAAGATATCAATTTATCTAAGGATGAGTTAAACAATCTTATGCAATCCAGTATAAACGACATCACAAAAACTCAATCGGCTTTTACTTATGAACAGCTCGAAAACGCCGTTCTAAAACAGACTCTAAATAAAAATACAACAGTTCAAGAGATAGAAAAAACTATCAAACAGGCTGTAGAAAATAAAGAATTAATGCTGATTGGAACAAACAGGAGTTCTCGCTTTGCTGTCGATAAAACATACTACACCACACCCGAAATGATTCGCATAGAAAAAGAAACTATATCAAAGATAGAACAAAATCCAAGAACGAAAGCTATTTTGGACGAAAACAAGGCTGAAAATTTTATAGAGGAAAAAGAAATTGTAAATAATTTCAAATACACAGACGGTCAAAGAGAGTTTATCGAAAAGGCTCTCACACAAGATAGTAAATACTTAATTATTCAAGGAAATGCAGGTTCAGGAAAAACAGCAGCGATAGACGTAATAAATAAAGCATACGTTTCAGAAGGGTATCGGGTTATAGCCCTTGCACCAACCGGCAAAGCAAAAAATCTCCTTAAAGATGCGGGAGTACAAGAAACATATACCATTACAAAATTCAAGCAAGAATTAGAACAAGGAAAGATATCAATAGATAAAAACACCGCAATAATTACAGATGAAGCCTCAATG
>WGCD01000056.1 GCA_015493995.1 Desulfurellaceae bacterium | reverse complement strand
GGAGTAGGGTAGAGCTAAAAAGTTGACTCTCGCATTTTATTACCTAAAATTAATTACGTAATAAATTATTAAAAAAGGAGGAGAAAATGGGCAGCCTGGAAAAGAAAGAAAGGTTTGATAAATTAAGCGGAGCTCAACTGCTGTGGGCAAGTACGATGGGTGCTACGTTTGACCTTGGGGTTATGAGCAGAGGAATGTTGATTCCTTCAATGAAAACGGCAGCTCAAAGGCTCATTCTCCACCAGATGCAAAAAGGCACATTCCCTTTTTTTGAAGCCGGAGAGTTAAACTCGGAAATTTTCGAATCAATATTTAAAAATCTCAATGACTTTATATATTTTGCAAACAAATTTGAAGTTTCAATGAACGAAGATATTGTAACACTGAAGATAGACAGGGATTCTTGTATGTACTGTCCAACCGGTGTCGGTGGTTCTCAACTTGGTTTTGCCGTATGCCCTTATCCTCAGCTTTTTAGTGTTTATCTTGATGTGGTTTTGAAAAACAGCCTGTTTGATAAATCCGTGTCTATGATAAAAGAGGAGAACGGCTCGTATATGACAAAAGATGGAGATTGGGACATTATTAATTTTAAGATAGCCGACGATGAGCCATTTAGACAGATAAAAGTAGCTTTGGCTGACTGTGTTAAAGATATAGAAAACGTTTTGAGGACATCAGTGGAAAGCGGCGTGATAAGCGAGGAAGATTTATGGGATAGGAATTATATAGAAGTGCCAAATACAGACCCGCAAAAATACAAAACGAAGTTTACCGATTTTGCAAAAGAGTATATACAGCCGATTGAGGATAGAGTGCTTGATATAAACAAAAGATTTATATTTGTGGTTTTGGTTGATGAAAACGGGTATTTACCTTCCCACAATACAAAATACGATAAGCCTTTAACGGGTGATTATAAAAAAGACCTTGTAGGCAACCGCTCTATGAGAATCTTTGACGACCCGACGGGTTTGGCGGCTGCAAGAAACGAAAGAAAGATACTGCTGCAGCCCTATCCGAGGGATGTCGGAGTCCTGATGTACGATATATCTGCTCCTGTTTACCTAAAAGGTAAGCACTGGGGAGGTTTGAGAATAGGATTCAAATAGAGTGACAAATCTTTTTGTAAGCCGATCATAACTTAAAAAGTTAAAAATGTTGAATATTTACTTGCTCATCAATTTTTTTTATATATAATTGTCACTTAGAAGTGACTGAGTAATGAATAATGGTATGGAGGTTGCCTATGATTTCTCTAAATAGAAGGTCCTTCCTGAAGATTTCTTCGCTTGTAGGCGGCGGTTTAATGTTCTTTAAACCGACGGCAAAAGCCGGGCTTTATACGCCCAATGTGAAGAAACCCAAAGGAAGTATCAAGTATTATCCGAATATCTGTAGCTTTTGTTCAACAGCGTGCGATATTGTTGTTAGAACAAGAGTGAACGGAGATTTTAAGAAACCCCAAAAAATTGACGGCAACGAGAAATCCACCCTTAATAGAGGGAAGATTTGTGCAAGAGGACAATCAGGCATAAGAACTGTTTACAACCCCGATAGAATTACACATCCTCTAATAAGGGTAGAGGGCTCAAAAAGAGGTGAATGGAAGTTTAAAAAAGCAACCTGGCAGGAGGCTTACGACTACATAGCAAAAAAAGTTAAAGAGCATAATATTAAGCCTCACGAATTTTCTATTTTTGCAGGTCAAAGAGCTTGCGCCTATGAAAGGTTGGGAGCGTTTGCTTTTTTGGCATCCATAGGTTCTCCCAATATGATTGGTTCTCCGATGCAGCAGTGTGTTATGGCTGAGCATGCCGGCACGGATGTTACGGTCGGCACAATGACAACACACGACGAGTTCCTGGTTGATATGGACAATGCAAAACTCTTGATGACCATAGGTTCAAATGCTGCAATTGCAGGTATATCGGTATCCAGGGGCGTCAGGTTCGCTCACGGCAAAGAGTATAACAAAATGGAGATTATTGCTGTTGACCCGAGACAGGGAGAGGTTGCTGCAAAAGCCGATATGTGGGTTCCTATTAAACCGGGAACAGATTTACCTTTCCTTATGGGTATCATTAGAGGCGTGATGGAGAAGAAAGGTTATGAGGATCAATTTTTAAGAAGATATACAACAGCACCGTTTCTTTTGACTGAGAATGCCGATGGTTTTCCTGAGGCTTTGGGGCAAAATACAAATCCGCAAGAACTTCCTTTCTCACAAGGGTACTATGTTTACGACGAAATAACCCAAACGATTGTTCAAGTTCCCGGATTTACAAACGACAACCTTAAAGAAAACAAAAACCTAAAACCTGCTCTGTTTGCACCCAAAGGGCTCACATATCAAGGTAAAGCCGTGAAGACGGCATTTGATTATCTTTGGGATGCGGTACAAAAAGCCACGCCGGAATGGACGGCAAAGATTTGCGATATCCCGAAAAAGACCGTAGAAGAAATAATCTACAAGTTTTCGACCATAAGGCCTGCAACCGTCTATCCCGGATGGATGGATGCAAGGTATGAAACAACCGTACCGGCAAGAAAGGCAGCAGCAATACTAAATGTTATGCTGGGTGCAATGGACAAACCCGGCGGATGGATTTTTAACCCCGAAATGAGAGAGGGTATAGAAAAATTTACCGAGGCTTATGAAGCCGGTAAACTGAATAACCCTATGGCTCTAACTATGGCAGTAGCCAACTGTTCGGGGCTGCTTGGAATGATGGGGAAACTCGAAGGTATGATGTATTCGGGTAAATTCCCGTTGTTTAGAGGTTGGCCACATTTTTCAAGGGCATATTTTGACTATAGAAAGCAAAAAGGTGAGAAGGGAATTCCGTTTTCTCTGTTTACAAATGCCGGCTTCCAGGAAGCTGTTGAAGGAAAACTATCCTGGAACGGAAAGCCTTATCAGATAAAGATGGCATACATATATTCCACAAACCCACTGAAGGATTATTACGGATATAAGACGTGGGTTGATGCTTTCACAAATCCGAATTTAAAACTTATTGTTGTAACGGATATTTTACCCTCGGATATGACAAAATTTGCCGATGTTATTTTGCCTGACAAGACCTATCTTGAAAAAGAAAGCGAAATAATGCCAGACGGACCGAATCCCGATATGATAATCAGAAAGAGATTCCCATCTGTAAGCCAAATCGGTGAAGCGAAGGGCGGCGGTGAAATATTTACTATAATTTCAAAAGCCTTTAACGGTTCGTATCAAACGGCTGCCGGTATAGTCAGTACATTTACGGGATGGAATTTCAAAACGGTGGCTCAGCAGTTAAGACTCGCCTGGGAAGGTAAGAAGGAGTTGTATAAGGCATTTGGAGATATTGCGCTTGAAGAGGTAGGCAAAAAACTCGGAATGAGCGCTGAACAGCTTGAGAAGGTGCTTGAAAAGAAAGGCGTTTTGAAGTTAAAAGACGGCGAGGAATTAATGGAAGAAGCCGGAATGCCGTACAAATTGCCTGTTCCGACATTTTCAGGAAGAATTGAAATTTATTCAACTTTGTTTGCTCACTTTAACTATGCATACGGTTACGACGAACACTGGAATCCTGTTTTGGCGTATATACCTATAGAATACAGGAAGGGGGCAAACGAAGACTTTATGCCTAAGGATAACGAGTTTTTCTTTGCGTTTGGCAAAACACCTCAGCAGACATACTTAACAACAGCGGACAACCCTTTATTGATGTCTATAACCGAAAGGTATCCTGAGGAAAACTTCGGTTTCTGGATAAATCCGTCAAGGGCAAATAAGCTCGGATTGAAAGAAGGCGATAAGGTAGAGGTTGAAAACACCGTATCAGGGCAAAAAGTGAAATCTTTTGTGCACCTTACCGAGTTGGTCAGACCGGATACGCTCTATGTTATGAGTGACTTCGGTATAGATAATAAGATGCTAACCTATGCAGCCGGGAAAGGTGTTGATTTGGGAAGACTTATACCAAACAGACTCGGTCCTGTAACGGCGGGTGCAATGAGTTGCCAATTTACAGTCAAGTTAAGAAAAATATAGTTGGAGGATAAGATGGCTAGATATGGGATGGTAATGAATGTTAAAACCTGTTTGGGTTGCAAAGCCTGCATGGCAGCTTGTTCTCAATGGAACCAGACACCTTTTTGGGCTGAAGATGGCGGTAAGTGGAGAACAAGGGTTACCGAGCTTCAAGAAGGAAAATTCCCGGAGGTTAAAAGAGAATTTTTCCCGACTATATGTATGCACTGTGTAAACCCGCCGTGCCACAGCGTTTGCCCGACAGGTGCCACGTATATCAACAAGGACGGCATTGTTTTGATTGATTACGATTTGTGTCTCGGATGCGGATATTGTATTGAGGCGTGTCCCTACGATGCAAGGTATGAGTATGAAAAAGAGGATTTGGAGAAGGATGAGTTTTACTTCGGAGAGGATGCAAGACATCACCAGGTTCACGTCGATAAATGTACGTTCTGCGTTGACAGACTGGCTGAGGGTGAAGAGCCGTCATGCGCTGCCACCTGTGTGGGACATGCAAGAATATTCGGTGATTTGGATGACCCGAAATCGGAAGTTGCTCAGCTTGTTAATAGTGGAAAGGCTAAACCGCTCGGTGAGTATATGGGTGCTCAGCCGAAGGTTTATTATATAAAATAAAGGAGGAAAATATGGATTTAGTACAGCAACATACTTGGGGCTGGTTTATAGCTATCTACCTCTATTTGGGAGGCTTGGGCGGTGCAACTCTTGCACTTGGCATCCTCGGAGAATTAAGATTCAATAAAAGCAAATGGTTTGGCATAGGAACATCACTTCTCGGATTGGCTATTTTGAGTTTCGGTCTTATTTGGCTGGTATTGGATTTACTTAATCCTCTTAGATTTTTGCTTGCCTTTTGGGTTAAAGGCATAGCTCATTCCTGGATTGCGCGCGGTATGGTAATAATTATGGGAGCTTATATATTCGGACTTGTATATGCGGTTGCAGCGTTTTTTGAGTGGACTACATTTAAGAAATGGATGGGATATGCTGCTATGTTCTGTGGGTTCGGTGTTACGACATATACCGGATTGTTGTTAAACGCAAACGTTGGAATTCCGTTTTGGCATACGCCTGCTTTACCCGTATTATTCACAGTCAGCGCATTTTCAACGGGATGTGCCATGATTATGTGGGTTTTGGCTGGTAAAAATGACCATGAATCGGAGCACTTTTTTCACGCAGTAGAGGGTTTCGATATATTTCTAATATCGCTTGAGTTGCTGATTATCTTTGCATATTTCGACTTTGCAAGATTGGGAAATGCTGCTGTGATGAAAAGCGCTCACCTGTTGCTTGCCAATCCGTTGTTTACAATAGGATTTATTTCACTGGGACTCGTAGCTCCTCTTATTCTTGAGGCTTATGCGTCTATGAAGGAAAATTCCAAAGGCTTGGCTGCTTTTGCCTCCGCTTTGGTTTTAATAGGCGGATTTTTATTGAGATATTTGATTGTTTGGGCGGGTGTTTTCCAATATCCGCACGGACTTGCAGGGTGAACAAGATAAGATATGCATAAATAAGAAGGGGGTTTTTAAGCCCCCTTTTTTTTGTTTGTTTAGAAAAATAATTTACGAGATTGTATATACTTTTACAGGTTCTTAGGTTTTTTAAAGAAAGACTTAATCACGACAACGGCAATGAATGAAAACACAACGACAAATACGGATGCAGCCAATCCTTTGTTAAAATTACCCTCTGTCATTTTAAGGTAGATGTTTATCGGTATGTTAGCGGTTTTATAAGATATTCCTCCGCCCACCATAAGCGTTGCTCCGAACTCTCCCAAACTTCTTAACCACGTAAGCACAAGACCTGACAAAATACCGTTAAAAGCAAGCTTGAACGTCGTATCGTAAAATGAGGAAAAGTTGGATGCACCGAGCGTCATGGCTATCCTTTCGTATGTAGGCGGTATAAGTTCAAAGGCGTTTTTTGAGGCTTTAACACTGAACGGAAAAGCAACAAAAAACTGGGCGATTATGGCACCGGCGGTTGTAAAAATGAAGGAATAGAAGGTTTTGATAAGCGGTGCGTTAAAAAAGGTTAAAAGCAAGGCACCTACAACAAGCGGCGGTATGATTAAAGGTATGTCGAAAAAAGAATCAAGCCCTTTGGATATAAAGGTATCGTTTCTTGCCAAAAAAAATCCTGTTGGAATACCAAATATTGCAGAAAGCAGAGTTGCTGTTATGGATGTTTTTAGTCCGAATGTCACAGATGATAAGAACTCCTTATCGCTAAACAATTCAAGAACATATCTCGGATTGACCTTAAAAAAACCGTATAAAATAACGCTTAATATAAAAACGCATAAGAGCAGCGCAAAAACAAGGGAAATTTTTGTAAGTTTCATTTTACCAGGATTTGATAGCCGTATTGTTTATATATGTTTAAATGCTTGAGTATGAAGTTAAACAGCTTGTCCTTCGCTTTTTTATTGTTACCGAATTTCATTTCGACAAGGTAACCGGTTTTAATTTTGTTGTATTGTTTCGGTATGGAGACATATTTTATATCGTTAATTTTTGCAACCGCAGCAAAAATCAATCCGGCATCCACACTGTTCATTTTTATGTAATTTACAATTTGAGATATGTTGATTGCTTCTATTTTGACGTTGTTTTTTAACTTTTGCCTCAAGTTTTCGGGTAGTCTGTTTAAAATATAAAGATATGTTTTCCCTAAAGCCATTGTTTTCGGATTTCCTGCGGCAATTCTCACACCTTTTTTGAAAATATCGTTAAAAGAATGTATCTTTTGTTCCGCTTCCTTCGAGATGCCGAATACCGGAACAAGTTTTATAAATTTTATGTAACTTTCAACCAGTCCTTTTTTCTGAGCCATCTTGAAAAACTTCGGGTCAAGGCAGCCGTAAATATCCCCTTTTTTTGATAAAATCATCTGCTGTAAAATTTGCCCCGTGCCGCCTGAGATTACAACTACCTTGTCACTATGGGTCTTGTTAAACATCTTTGCTATTTTTTGAGACGGTTTTTTAACGGCGGATGCACTAAACCAGTATAACTGAGTTGAGTGTGCCGAATAAGAAAAAAGAATCAAAAAGACCGCAGCAATAATTATAGCTTTTCTCATTTTTTACCTCCGTTTGTCAGATTAAATCCGTACTGCTTGTATATATTTCTATGTTGCCAAACAAATTCAAACAACTCCTTGGCAGCTTTTTTGTGTTTTGAATATGCAACGAGGGTTAAAAATCCGTATCTGTTTACGTTATATTTTTTTGGAATGTTCACATATTTTAAGCCCGTTTTTTTAATTAGGGCTCTGTCAAGCACTATACCTGCATCAATACTATTTTCTTTTACATAGCCTATGATTTGGAAGACATTCAAACATCTGATTGTGATATTTTTGTTCATTCTTCTCGATAAATTTTCGGGTATTTTTGACATTATTTTTTCAAATGTTTTTCCCAAGCACATAGCTTTCGTATTGCCGCCGGCAATTGTTATGCCTTTATTTGCCAAATCATCAAAATTTTTAATTTTTTGTTTGCCTGATTTTGATAAAACGAACACAGGGGTTAGCTTCAATAATTTTTTATATTGCAAAACGACTTTATGTTTCAGTGCTTTTTTTAAGAAAATTGAGTCCACAAGCGTATATATATCTCCTTTTTTAGCTTCAATCATTTCGTTTAACACTTGACCGGAGCCGCCAGCTATAATTACAACCTTATTTTTATGAGTTTTATTATAAATAGAGGCTATTTTTTGAGCCGGATTTTTTATACCTGCTCCTGTGAACCAAAAAAGCGTGTAAGCGTAGGAATTAAAAGAAAACACGAAAATAAACATCAATAACAATGATAAGTACCTCATACTATAAACTCCTTACAAAACACAATAGATTCTTTTTTCAATGATACTGTTATGTTTGAGCCTACATTTAAAGACATCTTGGATACTATGTGCTCCGGTATGTTTATTGAAACAGCGGTGTTATTTTTGGTTGAGGTTGACAAATTCACATACCTTCCTCTGAAGTTAATTCTCTCTATTTTTACCTCTATTTTATTTTCTTTGTCAGATATATCGGTATCTTTTCTCAAAATCATTATGTTTTCAGGTTTTATACAGCAAAACTGAGCTTCATCAGTTAATCCTTCAATGCTTAGCTTTATACCGTTTGCAAGTTCAACAGAATCGCTTTTAGCTTTTTTTATTCTCCAGATATTAGCAAAATCCAAAAGTTTTGCCGTTTCAACAAAAGACGGAGTGTTAAATATTTTATTTTTATAGCCAAACTCCATAGCTAATCCGTCCTTAACTATAACTATTTCATCTCCGAAAACGAAAGCTTCCTCCAAATCGTGCGTAACAAATAAAACAGGTATTGAAAATGAGGATGCAACGTCTGCAACCAACTCTCTCAGTTCCTCCCTTATGGGTCTGTCTAAGGCGCTGAACGGTTCATCAAGGAGCATAATATCAGGTTTTACAACCAAAGCCCTTGCCAATGCTGCTCTTTGTTTTTGTCCTCCAGATATTTCGCTTGGGTATTTATCAAGGCAATTAAAAATACCGAATCTCTTTGCTATATCTCTAACACCAAGAGTATCTTTCAGTCCCTTTTTCTTTAAGCCGTACCTTATGTTTTCCTCCACGCTCATATTAGGAAAAAGTGTATATTCTTGAGGCAGATAACCGACATTTCTTGCCTGTATGGGTAAAACTGTTTTGTTGTTCGAGGAAAAGAACTCTCTATTGTTTATTTTTATAAAACCTCTAACGGGGTTGTAGAAACCCGCAATCATCTTCAAAAGGGAAGATTTTCCGCTTCCCGATGCTCCGAAAATGACACACTTAAGCGAGTTTAGCTTAAAAACCATTGATATGTCGAATGAACCGAGTTTCTTTTTTATGTCTATATCAATCATATTTTCCGCTTTCATATAGTTTAGAAATACATCCTGTATCCCACGAATAATTTACTGCCGTAAGCCAATGCAAAACCACCATCTTTATTATCCGTTGAATATTTTGTTTTTATTCGATCAAATCCGATAAACAGTTTGGTTATTTTTGTGATATTTATAACACAGGCTGCAAACGCCGTTTGAACTCTTTTTACCTCATTTTTTAGAAAATAATCGTCATCTTTGTTCCTGTTTTTGAAGTTAAGGTTGGTATATCCCAAAGCAAAGCAAAATTTCTCTGTCGGCTTAATCAGTGTTTCTGCACCTAAGGTATCGGATGTTCTTTTGATTATATAACCGTTTTCGTTTATATAGGAGAAGGTTTTAAAAGAATTGCCGGATACGCCAGCCACTCCGCTCATACCCAATGTATGGAGATACTGCCATATTAACGATATCTTTTTTATGTTTAGCCTTGAAGCTATGCTGTACAGATAGGCATTTTCCCTATATTCAGCACTGTTGCTTTCCAGATATACAGGCATAATTTCATAGTAAGCCATAATTTGAGAGGGCTGCCCGAAGTTGGTTTTAAAGTTGAATAAAATTTGCCCTGCAATAGCGGGAATTGAGCTTGCAAAGGAGGATATGGAACTTGAGGCTATCAAGCCTCCAGATTTAGATTCGTTCCTGCCGATGATTACGCCGTTTTTTGAATTTCTATATTCACCTGCAACAGAAAAGCAAATACTTGAATTTTTAAAACTCTCTTTGTATCGGATTGCTATCTGAGGCGTTCTTTTGCTGCCTTGAAATCCTGCTGCATATGGCTTAAATACAAAAGACGAATATCGAAAATAGCGCTGATTAACCAAAGACCAGTCTTTTCCTATGGTAATAAGAATGTGTTTACCTATTTTATGCTTAACGTATGCAAGTTCCAAGTTGAAATCACCCGGCCAGGAGTCAGCCATTATATTTCCGAATGTTGCAATGTCCGGGTTCTTGAATTTAAATCCAAGCCTTAATTGTCCTCTTGCACTTGATGAGGTTTTGCCTTTGGATTTGATTATGTGAGAAGACGTGTTGCTTTGATAAAAACTCGGTGAGGATTTTGTAGTCCATCCGCTTTCATAATCTAAAAATCCATACATTGAAGTAATTGTTGAGCCGTTTGTTTGCATAGGTGATGCATAGACAGAATTTTGAAAAGCAAACGTTAAAAACATAGCTAAAACAATGAAACTTATAAGTTTATCAAAGTGTTTATCCATATAAAAACCTCCGATATAATAAATGCTATAAAAAACACACAAGGATTGGCGTATAAAAAAGTCACGAAACATCTCCTTTCCAAATACGGGAGGCGTAAGCGTTTCCCCTTACACCCTATCGGTCTATAACCCGATAGCTTTTCAAGCCTTAGGTTTATAGACTCGGAGCTTTACAAACTATATCAAAATAGATTAAAATTGCAAGAAGTAAAATAAAAGTCTCGGGAGGTTGTTATGAGGTATGTAAAAAATTTGTTTGTCGTTGTTTTCTCTTTTTTTATAGGTTTGGGCTATGCGAATGCACAAGGGGTTAAAAATCCCGTATATTCTTCCGTCTCGACATCTTTTGTGCTGACGAAAACCATAAAATGCGATGAGGTAAGAGCAAAATTTGAGGTTTATGCAGAAGGCGATACATATTCTATGGCTCTAAAAAGATTAGCAAAAATAAATAACGATTTCGTTAAATTTTTGAGAAAGACTTTTAACCCCAAAGAGGTTCAAACAAGCAACGCATACGGATATTCAAAAACAGCTGTATTGTATGTATCTGTAAAAAGTAAAAAAACAGGTAAGATTTCTAACGTTTTAAGTTATATAGCAAATAAAACTTTTCAATATAAAACGGGTATAAAGACCGTGTATATCAGGTTTGTAGTGTCGAATAAGTTAAAAAGCGAGGTTAAAAATTCTCTTTTTCTTGAGGCTTTGAAGATAGCCAATGCCAAGTTAGCGGTGGTAAACAGTGTTTTATCAAACGGCTACAAGATAGGCTTACTCGATATAGGTGAGAATACGGAATATCCAATATTGTATGAAAGAAATACATTCAGAACGCTGTATAAGGGCGCTCCTGCTTCGTCAAGCGGGCAAGATAAAATTCAAACATCACCGGGCAGTGTAACAGTAAAAGTTAAGGTAAGGTTAAAATTGATTAAAAAAATTGATTAAAAAAAGACCGAGCATCAAACTCGGCCTTTTGTCTATCTATTATTTAAAGGAAGGGTTGGTTTTAGGATAAAATCTCATCAAGCGTTACATAATCTCCGACACGACCGGTCATCTTCTCAACGTCGGTGTTTACAGGTAGTGTTTTCTTTCCTGGTCTCCAGTTTGCAGGGCAAACCTCACCTGTTTTGTATGCGTGCTGCCAGGCTTGAATCTGTCTTATAAACTCATTGACATTTCTTCCCACTGAAGGTGCCTGAACCTCCTGAGCTACTACAACACCATCAGGGTTAATTAAAAATCTTCCTCTCAAAGCTATGCCTTCTCCCTCTATCATAACGCCAAAAGCTCTTGTAACCTCACCTGTCGGGTCTGCTCCTATTGTTAGCTTCAAATCTTTCAACAGAGGCTCTGTTTCGGCAAATCTCTTGTGAGAGAATTTTGTGTCCGTAGATACAGCCAAAACCTCTACACCCATCGATTTCAACTCGTCATACTTGGCATTCATAGCCGCAATCTCCGTAGGACATACGAATGTAAAGTCTGCCGGATAAAAACAAACTACATACCATTTTCCTTTATAATCCTCGTTTGAAACCTCTCTGTAGTGACCTGTTGCAGCGTCATAGGCTGCCATTTTGAATTCCGGTGCCTGCTTTAGTACCAATACTCCTGCCTGTGTGTTTTCCATTTCTTCTACCTCCTCAATTTTTTCTTCTTTCTTTTCTTTAACATCGGTGGCTTTTACCTCTTTTTCACAAGCCATAAATACCTCCAAACTCAATTTCAGGTAGAATATACGATAATTTATTTTATTTGTCAAGAGAAAAAATATCTTTTTTAAATTTTTTGTAAAAAATAGAGATGTTAAAAATTTGTTTTCTTTCTTTTAATTTTAAGTTGGCAAGCAACAATTGACGGTTGGCTTAAAGATAACTAAAATTTAAAGAAACTCAAAAAGAAACGATAAAACAGGGTTTGTCATAAATAGTAGTAGATAACCATAATAAATTTATATTACTTTTAGGGTGTAGTTATGAATCCAAACTTGCCGTAGTGTTTTCCATCTTTGTTTCGTCTTTAAATTCAACCTTTTCTATTCTTTCAAATGCGCTTGATATTTTTTGGGTTGTGGTATGAATTTTTTTAGCCTCTGCACTTACATTGTCTATGTTTTTAATGAATTTTTCCCATCTGTCTTTGTAGAGTGAGAAATTTTTGGATAGTTTTATAAGCTCTTCCTGAATTTTTTTCGCTTGTTTTTGTGTTTTTATATCTCTAACGATTGCTTGAATGGTTGTCAAAAGCGCCATAAGGGTTGTCGGCGATGCAATCCAAACACTTTTTTTATAGGCATATTCAATAATATCCTGATGATATGCGTTTAATTGAGCAAAAATTGCTTCTGCCGGCAGAAACAGAATTGCCATATTTGCAGTTTGCCCTTTTATTATGTACTTTTGAGATATGTCGTTTATATGTTTCTTTAAATCCTGCTTGAAAGCCGTTGAATATCGAGCCTTGTCAAGCCCGTCTGAATCTGTCATCTTTGTGTAGTTTTCAAGTGGAAATTTGGAATCAATCGCTATAAGACCGAGCTGCGGCGCTTTTATAACGGCATCCGCTATAACTTTATTTCCATCGGCATTAAAGGTGTATTGTATATCGTATAGCTCTTTGGACTCACCGAATACGGATTTCAAAATGTTTTCAAGTTGGATTTCTCCGAAAATTCCTCTTGTTTTCTTATCGCTCAGCACGTTTTGCAGCGATACAACCTCACCGGAAAGTTGTTCTATCTTTTTTTGAGCCTCGCTTATTTTAGCTATTCCTTCCACAATATCCCGAAATGTTTTGTCAACGTTTTCAAACCCTTCCTTTAGTCTTTCGTCAACTTTTCCCGATATTTTGTCAAGTCTGTTCTCAACGCTAATCATAAATTCGTTAAAATCTTTTTTTATCTGTTCCTTTTGCTTATCAAACGACAGCACAATTTTCTCTATCGATTCTTCAAGTCTTTTATCAACCTTCGATGTGGTGTTATCCAGTCTTTCGTTCAATATTTTTGTCAAAGAATCAAAACGAGAAGACAGATAGTTATTTAGAGAGTTGTTGAATTCTATCAAACTGTTTTTAATCTCCGTTTTTAATTCGCTTTGCAAGGAATAGATTTTGTTGAAAAGCTCGTTGTTTTTTTCTATCTGCTTTTGGTTTTCAAGGGCTGTTTCTATAAGTTTATTGTTTATGTTATCTATGCTTGTATGTAAAAAATCCTTTTGTTTATCAACTTTATCAGAAATTTCTTTGTTAAGCGAGCGGTTTTTAAGTATTAAAGATAAACCTACACTTATGCCAAAAACAGCTATAACAGCCAAAATCAAAACTATATATTCAAGATACATAAAAAAGAAATCCCCGAACAATAGATCGAGGATAGTTTAAAATTCTACAAATTTATCTGCTGAAACGCCACATACGGGGCATTTGTCTATATCAAGGTCTCCGATTGCCGTGAATCCGCACACAGGGCATATATAAACTTTGTCTATATCTTTATCTTGATTGTTCTCAACACTATTTAGAGCATCTTTATACATATCTTCGTGAATTTTTTCAGCTTCCAAAGCGTAATGAATATATCTTTCGGCTGTTTTTTCACCTTGGAGTTTAGCTACGGCATCATAAGCGGGATACATCTCCGTAACCTCGAAATTTTCTCCTCCCATAGCTTCTTTAAGATTTTCAGCTGTTTTTCCTATAATTCCCAAAGCCTTTGCATGATTTGTTGCGTGTACCTGCTCGGCATAGGCTATAGCCTTGAAAAGTTTTGCAATACCCTTAAATCCTTCTTTTTCGGCAACATCACTGAATGCAAGGTATTTCATATGAGCCATTGATTCCCCGGCGAATGCCTCTTCCAGTGCTTTTTTTGTCATAGCTTTCATATTGAACCTCCTTTTTCTATATACTCTTTGGGATTGTAAAACTATTTTTAAAAAAAATCAAGTTAGCAACAATCTATCGTTTATGGATTTTATTTAAGGGTGTTATGTTTAAATTAATTTCTCCCAACTCATCTAAAATGACATATTGAAACAAACGACAGTTGTTGTCAAAGCACAAAAAACAATCGTATTTTATGCGGTGTTTTGGTTTTTTGTGCAGAATATTTGAAAACGCTGCCGATAAATAATAGAATTGTCTAGATATGGATAAGCATTAACGATTTAGCAACAAAAATGGATTAGGAGTGATTGTGGGTCTGTTTGATTCTTTGGAAGCACAGGGTGCAGGAAGATTTTTAAATGTTTTAATAAACGGAGAAGAAAGCAAAAGCGTCAAGTTTAAATCGCTCTTTCCGCATGAAATATACAATGAAATTATTGTTGTAAGCTATGTTTCATCTTACAAATTTTTCTTTGAAAACACGCGGGGATTTGCAAATGCAACCCTTATTATAGGCGAGGAAGAGAATATCTCAAAATTCCTTTCGTTAAATGTTAAGGAGATAGAAGAGCTTTTAAAAGACGTTAAGGACGTTGAGATAGCAAACAAAATTTTAAAAAAAGAGATAAATTTCAGATATATTGCCGAGGATTTCAGGCTTCATTCCAAAATATATTTTGCAAAGGGAGAGAGTAAAAAAAGAGTAGCTGTAGGCTCTGCAAACTTCACGCAGTCCGCATTTAACTCAAATCAATTTGAAGAGCTCCTTGTTTTTGATACAGAACCCTACATAAGCCATTATGAGCAGAGAGTTGAGACATTGTTAAAAAAATCAAAGGATATACTCACACCCGCAATTGTTCAAAAGATAAAAGACACGGTTATAAACTGTACATCGCTTACCGCCGAGAGCATCGAAAATAGCGATATTTCATCATCCGAAATCATATCTTCAAGTATAGAAAACAGCATCATTAAAGCCGATAACGTACAGACCAAGCAGATATCAAACAGTGTAGTAATATCCGATAATGTTTCGTTAAACAACAAGCTTGATATTGGGATAATGCTTACACCAAAAGATAAACAGGAGATTGCACTGGAAAAGTGCCTCGAAGCCGGAGAAAAAATAAGAAATCCTGAAAGTGTGTTTAATAAAGCAGAAGAAGAGATTGAAAAGATTTATGAGCTTGAAGAAGAGATAAAAACAACAAATGAACTGCTCACAAAAAAAAAAAAAAGAAAAAACAAAAAGCTGGTTTTCAAACCAAAAAGCGATATAAAGAAACTTTCGGAAAATATAAAGGTTTCGGTTGTCAAGACCTCAGACAAAAGTGAAGACTACATAAGAAAAAGAAGGTTTTTCATATTTAAAAACTATAACATTTTTGAAAAAGACGGCGATAAACTTATCCCGCTGGCTGATACCTTTCAAAGAGAAGATAAAATAGTTGAGCAGGCAAAAAGGCTGAGGGCATTCATAAAAAGCTACTCCCTGTTTACCGTAAATAAGGAAAAAACAAACGAAAAAAAGGTCACGGAGGCGATTCTGTTTTCCTTTTTGTCTGTTTTTATATGGCTTATGCGCAGAAAAACAGCCGAGCTGCACGGAAAGGAAAAGCTTGCTGAAATTCCTCTTATGCTTGTTATAGGCGGTCAGGCAAATACCGGAAAGTCTAAGCTTCTGTTTTTTATTAACGAAATGCTCGGCAACAACTATGAGGTTTACAACTATCAGGAAATCGACGTCAGAGGACAGAGGGTTATTGCAGATATGCTTGAAACGGAGAACATTTTTCCGCTTCTTGTCGATGAGGTGGAGCAGAAGCTCTTTGATTCCAACACCGGTCAAATGCTTATAAAAAGTGCAACGAACAAACTTACCAACCCGCACCCTTGTTTTATAGGAACTACAAACAAAGAGTTCAGTCCGAGGGCAGAAATTGTCAGAAGGCTCTACTACATAAACTTTACAGACCCGTTTTTAACAAGCTACAGCCCCGAGAAAAAGGAGGCTGACAAATATCTCAGCGAACAGGTGGGAGAAATAGACGACACAATCTTTAGATATTTTATAAAAGAGATGATATCAATCATTAAAAACGACAGTGAGACATTTTTTAAAATGAGCGACCCTCTGTTTTTTGGAAGAAGGATTCTGAAAGATATTTTTGATATGGCAGATATAGACACATCCTGCATCAGTGATGAATTTATAGGGGATTTTTACAGAACAAGCAGTATTGAGTGGAAGAATATCTTTGTATATCACAGGGCAATGTTCAAAACAGACAAAATTGACAATGAAGAGGTTTATTTGATTGATTTGAATACAATAGCAATGGATACGGGATATAAAAGAAAAGCCGATGTGCTGAAGAATAAACTGCCGCCGGATGTTCTAAAAAGCGGTGGAGAGACAGTGATTGCCCTAAGAAAACAGAAATTTCTCGATTTTATAGGAGCAAAAGACGCCCAAGATGGCGGATTTAAGAAAATAATCCGTTTTTTCGGAATTAAGTAGAGGGCAAATAATAAATAAAAATCAAATAGGATTTTAAAAAATTAGGGCAGAAATTATTTACTAACAGAACAGTTTTTATAAAATTCCAAGGACTTTGCCGGATTCAAATTGCCGCAATTTTTAAATTTAACTTGAATAAACCCGCCATTGAGCACCCAGTATGAACATTTTTTCTTACAGATAAAAAGAGAACGGAATTTGCTTAAAATATTCATGAAAATGAATATGGAGGGCAAAGATGAAAAGAGTAAAGACTGAAAGTTTGGATCATTACGGATTGGTTAT
>WGCD01000055.1 GCA_015493995.1 Desulfurellaceae bacterium | reverse complement strand
GTCCAACAGGATAAAAAACAGCAAAATAACATTTAAAACAATTATAAATACAGACAACCTTGCAACTATAAACTTTTTATAATTGAACGCTATGTTTGAGGGAAGAAGATTTATCTCTCTCACAGCAAATCCCTCATTGCGGCTCCGGCGGCAACATCAAAATAGAACATATCTTTAACCATCGAAAAATCAACGGATGAATCGAATTCAATCATCTTTGCCGTCTCGAGTTTTTCCACGCCTACTGAAAACAGCTTTGACAGATATACATCCGACTTTTTTATAGAGTTTAGAAATCCGAGTGTAATAATTTTATTGACACCGCCCATCTTTCTGCTTGACGAAAGGTAGTCTATTGTCCTTTGTATCTCTATGCTCATTTTATCGAACGATGCGGTAATTATTTCATTGGCTTGCTGCTCTTGCTGAGTGAAATTCTCATCCTTGTATAAACCGATATTTTCCAGAACATCAAGTGCCTTCTGCTTATCCACACCGCCAGACTCCATTATATCATCTACAAACCCGTCAAAACCGTACTGAATCTCTCTGCTGACAACGATTATATCGCCCTTTAAAGCAAAAATATTGGTGAAATCCTTATCCATCCTTATGCACAGCTTTGTTTCGTTTTTGTTATAAAAGCTGTTAATAAGCCTTTTTACAGACACCATACCTATTTCAAGCGAAAAAAGCCTTATGTTTTTACGCTTTTTTATAAACCCATAGAGTTTATCAAAATCCCCTTTGGGATATGCGGCTGTAAACACAACCTTTTTATCCTCAAGCTCTTCTGCTTCGTAATCTATCAGATAGTCCTGCAGCTGTATTTCATAGTCGCTTTTTAAATCTCTCAACACGTTGGCTTTGATATTTGCAGCGCCTTTTTTATAGAAATATATGTGCTTAATAACGTTGTGCCCCATAATCGACAGATTAAAGAGGGCATCTTTACCTGCTATTTCACTAACGGATTCGATAATCTCGTCAATCTCTTCAAAGTTATCAAAATTGAAATCATAATAAGCCAGAGAATTCAATATGCTGCGTTTGCCTTTTTTGACAATACTGCAGTAGTCAACCTGTTTTGAACCTATAACAAGAGAGTGTGTTTTTTTAAGATTCATCCCTATTCCTCAAAAAATACTCCAGAACTATTATCTTTTTCTCTATTTTATCTTTAACGGCAGGATTGCCGCAGTTCATATAAGATTTTTTATATAACCGCAAAGCTTTGTGAAAATCTTTGGAGGCTTCATAAAGGATAGCCTTATCCACCGTTAACTCGCAGCTGTCTGTTTTGACTGTGTTGAGCACTTTTAAAGCTGTATCGTAATCGCCTTTTTTATATAACACAAAAGACAGGTAAACAGAAGCCTCGCTGTCGTTTTTATGTTTTTCAAGATATTTTTTAAGCATACCGTAAGACTTATCCAAATCACCCTTTTCAAAATAGTATATACCCTCATACTTTAAATTGTTTTCTTTTTCGGCAAGTTTAAACATCTCATCGAACCTTTTTAATATAAGCAGGTTTTCAAGACCTTTGGGCTGCATTTTTACATTTAAAGCCATCGCTTTTTTCGTTTCAAATTTTGTTTTCAAGCTGCTTATGGAAGGATAGTTCGTACTGTTCAGCCTCTTTTTTACTGAAGCCGACGTTGTGTAGCCGTAAACAATAACAATAACCACAAACAGGAAAAAGAGCAAACCGTACAAGACAGGCAAATAACCGCTTAGTCCGAATCCTATGTTTTTTGAAGATGAAACGCTAAATTTCGGCTTCTTGTTTTCTTTGAGCCTTTTTAAGGATTTGGCAACAATACTCATCTATTTCACCTTTAAAGCAATTATTAGAACAAATATTATCAAAATAAGCGCAAAAATAAAATAATAAACGGTTTTTCTGTCTTTTTTGGTAAATTTATAATATTCTTTGGCTGCTTTTTTCATCTCAGGCGAGCCGACTTTCTTTTTTGAATTTGATGCGGCTATAATCAAGGACAAATCCGCCACCTGGTTTATTTCACGCGGATTACCTTTTGTAACCCTATACATATACCTGATTGCGGAATCCTTAAAGATATACCTCTTATACTTCAATGCCTGCTGCACCCTAAAATTTATATAATTCTTAGTTTCTGCCAAGTTCAGGGGTTCAAGGTTAACCCAATAGGCAATTCTTTGTTTTATCTGCCTGTACCTATCCTCGTTTAACCTGTCTATAAGTTCGCTTTGACCCACAAGAAGAACCTGAACCAATTTGGCATTTTCCATCTCTATATTTGAAATTTGTCTAATCATCTCAAGGCTTTCAAAAGGAAGATGCTGAGCTTCATCAACGATAATCAGTGCGTTTTTCTTGTTTTTGTAGAGCTTAACCGTATAGTCTATCAACAGGTTAAATACATCACCCTTGTTTTTGGTCTTTTCTACCTCTATTCCGAAATCCTTGGCAATAACCCTTAAAATTTCCTCTTCCGACAAAAACGGATTTAAGATAAAAGATACTTCGGTATTTAACAGTTTGTTTAATAAAACCCTGACAAGCGTCGTTTTGCCCGTGCCTACCTCCCCTGTTAAAACCATAAGCCCTTTTCTTTTGTCTATTGCATACTCAAGCGTATTTATGGCATCGTCGTGAATCTCTGAGCTGTAAAAAAACTCAGGGTCAGGCGTCAGCCTGAACGGCTCGTCCAAAAATCCGAAAAACTTTTTATACATAACCGCCTATTTCCAAAACTTAAATTCTATCTCTCTTTTTATGTTTCCGATGCTCATAATACACTCGGATGTTGCCGTATATAGAGTTTTGCCGTTTGGCAGTGTAGCATTATTCACATAGCGAATCAATATCTTGTTTTTGTTAAAATCGTAGGCTGCATTTGAACAGCTTCCGCCAAGACACTCCATTATGGCTATCTCCTTGCCCGCTTCGGCACAGCTTAACGCCTCGGAGTATAAGAGGTTCTCAGAGGAAACAGTTGATGTTGTGGATAGAAGATTCACGATAACCAGTCCCAAGAACGAGAATATAATAATTAAAAATACGGCATACAGCAAAGCCGAACCCCTGTTTTTACGGAACATTTTTTATATGCACCTCGTATTCGTATTTAAGCCTGACACCGTTTTTTTCCATAACAAGATTAATGGAAACAATACCGCTGTGCAAAAAACTGCCGGGTGTATATGTAAAGTTTAAGCTTTTTACATAGCTTGCAATAACATAATATTTTCCTTTGTCTATGCCGTATGTGGTGTTATCTATAGGATAGTCGAAGCTTCTGTATATTTTACTGCCTTTTAAGTAAAACGTGACCGGCGTGCTGATTAAATAAACCCTGTGGTATGGAGATGGAGAAGACAAGGCTTTATTCAGCGTGACATTATCCGAATTTATCTTTGCAACTTCATAGACCCTGTCTTTGTTGTAAAAATAATCCGGTTTTGTGCTGTATATCGACAGGTTGTCATTAACAGATAGGCTGCCGAGTCCGCCGTAGTAGGTCAGATTGTCAAAGGATGTTTGTTTGTAGTACGCAGACTGAGAAAACTTCCCAAATTGAATATAGCCGTCTCCGGTTCTAATGGTGTTGGGAATGGCGTTTCTTAACTCTATGGAAGCCCTTTCGACAAAAAATTGAGCTTCGTTAAAAAGCAGCGTCTTTGTTTTTGTATCAAAATATCCCTCCATCACAGGCGTCAACAGGCTTACTCCCAAGTAGGCAATAATGCCAAAAAGCACAATCGCTATAATAAGCTCGATTAAAGTAAAACCCCCGACTAACAATTTTGAATTATAAATTTTGGATTTTCGATTAACCCTCATCCAATTAAATCCCATACCTACGCCCATTTTTTAATTCAACATTCAAAATCATTTTAAAAGTTTCCCTTCAAAGATTTTAAGGTGTATGTTTCATTAAGCCCTTTTGATTTAACCCTAACGGTTATAAGCTTGAAATTTTGCGGACAGATTGCAGCTTCCACATTATTGCTATTCAGCTTTGCACATTGAACAGTTATGCTTACATAATATCCGGGTGTAATATTGTCAAAGCATCCGTTTGAGCCTGTTGTGCAGGATAGATTGTCATAATCATCAACATCGTCAAAACCAATCGTTTTGTTTCCATCGATTGTCTCTTTGCCTATGTTCACAAGTGAAAGCGGTATTGTTCCTCCGCCGTTTGGCGTATCGTTGTCAAACTTTCTGCTCAAAATCTCGTTCATTACGGCGGATGCAACTTCAACCCCTTTAAGCCTGATTGTGGGGTTGCTTGTTTTTGAGAGCGTATTATAAAAAACAACCATCACACCCATAACGCCAACGGAAAACACCACTATAAAAATTATAATTTCAATCAGACTAAAGCCTTTATTGTTCATAAACACCGCCTGCATACGGCGTTATGTCTATCTTTATGCCGTCTATCGCAACAACGATAACCTCTTTGTAGGGATTTTCGTCTGAAAAATTCATTTCATTGTTATTAAAAGAATTGTTGTCTATATCTGTACGTCCGAGATAATCAAAATATATCGTATTGACAGCAGCTCCTTTATCGTTAATTGAAGATATGCTTTGGCTCACATATATTGTGCTTGATGCTTCTGAAGGGACTTTAACCGGATTGGAGCTATTAGAATAAAAAAAATAGTAGCTTTTTGTCGCCGGGTCTATTTTTAAGCCGTATCCTCCGCCGTGCAGCATAGAGCTATGCTGAATATAACGCACGTCAGTTATAAACTTAACCGCATCGCCCTGCCCTTTATATCCGCTTTCAAATATTTTCGGACCGATAACTACACTCACAATGGCTATCAAAACAATAACTATCACAAGCTCTATGAGAGTAAAAGCTCTACTGTTTTGCATTCAGCAATTCCCTTGTTTTTTTATTCAAAAACACCCTGCCGGTTTTATTGTCATAAACATAAGCATTTCCGAAGGGGTCTATGATTTTGTTGTCTGCAAATTTGCTTTTTTGAAGTGTCTTTTCAAGCAGCCCGCTTTTATACAGTTGAGTTAAATTATCCGGATAATTTCCTTCTTTGACTTTAAAAAGCTCTACGGCAAGTTTTAGATTATACAAATCGACCTTTGTCACCTCCGTTTTGGCTTTCAATTCTATGGCGCTATACCTGTGATACAAAACACCTATAAAAACGGCAAGCATAACCAAAACTATTATCTCTTCTATGGGCGAAAAAGCCTTTTTATCCATCAATGAACCACGTGTATCAAGTTCCACATCGGCAGGAAAACACCCAAAGCAAGCAGCAGAACCATACCGGCGATAAATACCAGCAAAATAGGCTCTATGGCAGAGGAAAGATTTTTGATAGCATAGTCTATCTCTTCGTCATAATAGTCAGCCGCCTTAAACAGCATCTCATCAAGTCTTCCGGTTTCTTCTCCGACCGCCACCATATCGCTGACAACGTTTGGAAAAAAAGTGGATTTCAAAAACGGTACCGAGATTGTCGCACCACCCTCAACATCCCTGCCTATCTCCTCAACTGCCTGCTTAGCTATCACGTTGCCCGTTACGTTGGAGACAATTTTCAGTGCATCTATAATCGCTATACCGCTTTTGTATAATAAACCCAAAATCCTAATCATTCTCGAAACATATATTTTATGGACAAGTGTTCCGATAACAGGAATTTTAAGCATATATTTGTCGATATTGTATCTGCCTTTTTCTGTTTTTTTATATTCCCTAAAAGCAAATATTAAAGCTATAACCGCAATCAAAACCATCCACCAGTAGTGGTGAAAAACGTAGTTAATGCCGATAAGAATTCTTGTGGGAAGCGGCAGCTGCGCTCCGAAATGACTAAAAAGAGAAACAAATCTCGGTATAACAAATGTTATAATTATAGTAAAAGCCACAACAATAGCGCTGATAACCATTTTAGGGTAGCGAGTGGCTGTTTTTATCTTATTTCTCGTATCAAGCTCTGTTTCAAGTATCGAAGCAAGCCTGTCGAGCACAATATCCAAAGTTCCGCTCTCCTCACCGACTCTGAGCATATTGATATAAAGAGGCGAAAACACTTTTTTATGTTTTGAAAAAGCCTCACTCAAAGACATTCCACCGTTCACGTCGTTTTTTATAACACTAACAACATCCTTCAATTTAACACTGACGGTTTGTTCGCTGAGTCTCTCTAAAATAACACCGATAGGCACACCTGCACTAAAAAGCGTTGCAAATTGGCGTGTAAAAACAATGAGCTCGCTGAGTTTTACCCTTGCAAAACGCTTGTTTAGGTAGTCTATCTTCTCTTTTATCTCATCAAAAGCCGAAGCCTCAACAACCTTTTGGGCCTCTATACCCTTGTCATACAAAAAAAGCAGCGCCTCATCATAAGACGCCGCCTCAATAATACCGGTTACTTTATTATTGTCGGCATAACCCAAGTAAACGAACTTCATACATCAATTATTTACAGCCGTCTGTGCAGGCAACTATGTTGGGATACTCTTTGCCATCGTAAAAATAAACTACACCGCAATCAGTAGTATCACAAGTTCCCGTGGTAGAGCTATTGTCACACACTGCACTTTTGAGATGAGTATCACTGGTTCCTTTGTAATAAAATACCGTACAATTGGTTGCATTATCAGGAATGAAGGTATTATTGTCAAAGTTAACAGCTTTACTTATACCTCCATCACAATTTGAACCAGTAACATCATTATCAGCAAGAGGATAACCCAACACAGTACTACCACTTAATACTGTACCATTATCAACACATACAGTTGTACCCTCTAAATCCACACTGCCCGAGTTATTATCCTCAACCAGCCATTTGGCATGAACAATATTTGCAGCAGCTCTCAAACTGCCTGCAAAACCTTTAACGGCAGACACTTTTGCATCCTTTGTCAAACCGACAAATTTGGGAACGGCAACAGCAGCCAAGATGCCCAAAATCACGATAACAATGACCAGCTCAATCAGCGTAAAACCTTTCTTATTCATAACAAACCTCCATAAATTTTTTTCAACAAATCATTTCAACAATTCTAAACCAAAATTAACAACACTTTTTGTTCTCATCCTCAACGAATCGGATTTTTTAAATAAAGCCACAGCTTAAACATCATAAACACACCTCCAACTTTGTCAATATCTCTAAATAAACTTTCAACCTTTGAAAAATTTCATCTGCAACCTCTTCATTGTAAGTATGCGATGTCAAATTTCTATCATCAACCATTCTCAAAAAAATCTCTAAATCATTTTCATCAACATAACCGTTCAAAAACAACTCCCTTATGCAGCCCTTTGGTGAACTACACACAACCCCTTCTTTTTTAAATAAGAAAACCTTGACACACTTCCAAAATGCTTCCGCAGTAATTTCAAACCTTTGAATGGCAGAATCCCTAAAAATCTCATAATTTCCACTTTCCTTCTTTGTATTTTCAAGCACCTCTTTTAGTCTTTTAAAAACCTTCTTGAAACTTATTTTTCTTTCTTCTAAATCCACCTGACGCCCTCTTTTGAAACTATGTCCTTAAACTTATCATTGTTATTTAAAACAACTATGTCAACCTTAAAAAGCAGATTTGAGTTTTCCAAAATCTCCCTCAATAGGCTTATCTTCAAGTCCACGTTCTTTTTTTTGTAAATCCCCAAATCGATATCCGAAAATCTGTTGTAATCTCCTCTTGCCCGTGAACCGAACAAAAACAGTTCAACCTCATCGGATTCAAAATAATCCCTTAAAAAAGCCTTCAACTCATCTATCGATTTAATTTTAGGCTCAAAATCATTCTTTAGAATCCAAGATACTTTCACAAAAGTTACTCCTTTATGACCGTCACTCTCAAGACCTCTTCGAGTGTTGTCACACCCTTTTTCACAAGCTCAAATCCGCTTTCTCTCATCTGCCTGAAACCGTTTTCAAGCGCAACCTGTTTTATGTCGTCCGTCGAGCCTCCTTTTGCTATAACACCTCTTATCTTTTTACCTACGCCCATAACCTCATATATTCCTATTCTTCCCTGATATCCTGTGTATTTACACTTTTCACACCCCTCACCTCTATATATAGGAACATTTTCCTCAATTCCAAGCATAGCTGAAATTTCAGCATCAGGCTTATACTCTACCTTGCAGTACGGGCAAATTTTTCTAACCAATCGTTGACCGACAACTCCGATTAGAGATGTTGCCACCAAATAAGGCTCTATACCCATTTCAACAAGTCTCACAATACTGCTTGCCGCATCGTTTGTGTGAATCGTTGACAAAACAAGATGTCCCGTCAGCGATGCTTGAATCGATATTTCAGCGGTTTCTCTGTCTCTGATTTCTCCAACCATTATAATGTCCGGGTCCTGCCTTAAAATGGAGCGCAGAGCATTTGCAAATGTCAAACCCGCCGTTTCATCGACATTGACCTGGTTTATCAGTTTAAAGTTATACTCAATCGGGTCTTCAACCGTTATGATATTTTTCTCAAGCGAGTTTAGTTTATTAAGCGAAGCATAGAGCGTCGTTGTTTTACCGGAACCCGTCGGTCCGGCTATTAAAATGATGCCGTACGGCTTGTCTATTATGTTTTTATAAACGCTGAGGCTGTACTCATCCATTCCTATATTGCTCAAATCAAGCAGCGCCTGCTCCCTGTCAAGAATCCTCAAAACAACCTTTTCGCCATAATTGGTCGGCAGCGTTGAAACCCTGAAGTCTATATCCTTAAAATCCTTCCTTATCTTAAAACGCCCGTCCTGAGGAACCCTTTTTTCGGCTATATCGATGTCTGACATTATCTTTATTCTAGAAATGACAGCCGGGTGCAAAACCTTACTCAAGCTCAAAACCTCGTGCAAAATGCCGTCAACCCTGTATCTGACCCTCAAAACATCCTCATCCGGCTCAATATGTATGTCGCTTGCGCGTTCTGAGATAGCTTTTGAAATAATCCCGTCAACAAGCATAACAACAGAGGAGTCCTCCGCAACGCTCTTGGCTATCTCTTCATCGCTGCCAAGCTCAACAATCTTGTTTTCCACGTCACTGACTATCTTATAAAGCCTGTCTTCCGTTCCGTAAATTTTTTCAAGCGCATTGAACAGGTCGTCTTTTGCAATTATCGCAGGAATTATCTCTTTTTTGGTTATTCTCCCTATCTCATCAAGCATAAAGATATTTGTCGGGTCGTTTGTTGCCACTATCATCTCGTTATCTTTAAAATCAACCGGAACAACCTTAAATTTTCTTGCCAATTTCTCCGGCAGTATCTCTTTTAAAGGCTTTTCAAAATGTATATCTTCGGTTGTAACCTTATCAATGCCCAACTGTTCGGATAAAACGTCTATAATCGTATTTTCGTCGATATAATCCAAATCTATCAAGGTCTCACCGAGCTTTTTACCGCTTTTTTTGCTTTCGTTTAAAGCAACTTTAAGCTGAGCCTCGGTGATAAGACCGTTTTCTATGAGCAAGTCCCCAAGTCTGATTTTCTTTAACTTCATAAACACTCACTCCTCAATCATTGCAGTAGCAAATCCGATTCCTTTTTTATTGAGCGGGAATTTCTTTCCATTCTATAATCCTGTCGCGCCCTCTGTATATGCCGAACGTTGCCACACCGCAGGTAAATGTGTCGTTCAGATAGCTATAAAAACTCGCATTATCAGACAAACAAACATCGGCGGTTCCGTAGTTATCTTGACCGGGTGCTTTTAGTGTAAAATATCCTTTTCCGTTTGAAATACCGTTTGTGCTGTTGTCAATGATATAGGTTTCGCCCGATGATAAATTCCCCGCAAAGTTATTCAGCACAAAGTCATCTTTTGCCAATGTTGTGCAGCTGTCATCTTCGTTTGTTTTCCAGTACTGCCCATCCCAAAATTGGGTTTCAACTCTCATTTTTAAATCTTCCGTTTCAGGACCGTAGTTATCGAATATCTTCAGCCTTCCGTATTTTATATCAAGCCCGCTGACTGTCACATTATCAGGCAAATCAACGGCTGACACTCCGTCGCTGTCTGTTATGTTATCAATCACAAACAAAAGTTTCGGGGGAAAGGGAGCTATTTTGCTGTTGTTGTCTTTTATGTAAGTTATATTGTCGTTTCCGAATGTATAAATACCGACACCTTTTGAACTATTATCCAGCATAGGAACATCACGCACAATATCAACACCTACATTTGTGGTTTTGTCAGCACCTTTTTGACTGTAATCCGTCGTTGGATTGGTTATCTTCACTCCGTTTGCTCTTAATTTAAAAAAGTCGTTCGTATAATTAAGTGTTGTTTGATTATCCCTATTTTGTGCGGTTATAACGATTGAAGGTTTGGTTTGATATGTTGTGGTTTCACCGGTATAGTTAAATGTTGCGCACTGTTCTTCCAGTATCCCGTCGGTTTTCTTTGTTATCTTAAAGTGGTCTGGTATAAATCTTCCGAGGTAGGGAACATTGCCGTTTATGCTGCCCGCACCGAGATAATCGCTGTCTGCTGCACTCAAAGAGATAATACCGACCTCGTTAAATCTTTCTTTTACAGGTGCTAAACCGCCGGAGAAATCTTTAGCATAAATTGTTGTATTGTCTAACTTAGAAGTGACGTTCGTGCCATTATCTGGTGCAACCATAAAAGCAGACAAATCGATAGTTGAATTATCGCCGTTTTCGTCTATGGGATAATAATTCGGTGTCACAGAGCCGTTATCACAGGCCGCCTTAATATTAAAATCAAACTCCTCACCGGCTCTTTTAAATATTCCGATATCAGCCCAACAGGAATCAGTTGTACAGCTTGAATTATCGGCAGGAGAGCTTAGATTATCAAAAACAAATCTTGCAGGTTTCACAACAAACGGATTTGATTCACCGCTGACTGTGGGCCCTTTATTATCGCTGTATATAGCTCCAATTTTGATGCTTCCGGCATCGGGGTATGATAAGTTGAATTGTGCAGTGCCGTTATCGAAGTGGAGCGTTATGCTTGTCCCTGTTGGAGTGGAACTATTATCAATAGTCTCGACCGAGGTGTTGTTAACCATTACTTTTGTGCCATAAGGGTTGGTTGAAGGTGTGTCGTATCTGCCGTACATATTGAGTTCTACATCCCCGTTAAATACGGATATATTTGTGCATTTGTTTGTCGTATTATCCTTTTCAACGGCATCTATCTCAATGGATTTGGGTAAGCATGATAACATATTATTGACAGTATAATTAGAGTTTGTCGGTGTCTTAAAAACAAAACCCGTATCTTTGAAAGTTATATCGCAGGATGTAGAGCTTGAATTAAAAATGTGACAGATTGTCTGATTCGAGGGTGGTGGTGTTTCATTGTTCGTTGATAGTGTGATTGTCCCTGCTTGAGTATAGCTTATTGTTGTATTATCCTCACCACCTGAAAAGTTAAGTTGTTTACTGTCACCATCATAGTCAAGACTTAAGCTGACATTATCGGTATAAAGCATAGAGCAGTTGTCATTTGCGCAGGCTTTAATTTCAATCGGCGCAGGCTGGCAAGTAAGATTTGTGGGATAATGCCATATCTCATAGTGACTAATAGCCAAACATGACGGGCAGGTTCTTGTAGTGCCGTCGTAATTATTGCCAACACTTTCGTTGTCGTAAATTTGCTGAATTTGACTTTTCGAGAGTGTTGCTTTGTAAAGTTCAAACTCGTCCATATACGAGCCGATTGTCTCATAATTTGTGTAATCAGTAGAACTACCAATATATTTCACATCTCCACGGGTATAAATATTTACTTTTCCTGCATAGCTCCCGTCTATATATAAATAAGTTTTTGAATTTTTAACTACTTGCACAATATGATGCCAACCGCTTCTTATATTTCCCAAATTTATTTCTTTTATATTTCCATTATTATCATATACCCCCCATTTATAATTACTACCATTTTTTCTTTTTGTAAAATACCCTAAATCACCAGTTCCATCCACAGTTGCAATAACAAAATAATAATAGCCTCTCCACTGAAATTGATTTGCGGTAGGAATTAAAGGAAATTTAATCCAAACAGACATACTCCATCGCTTCCCAATATGAGGGTAATGATGAATCTCTATATATTTGCCTTCAAAGTCCCCACCTCTGCAAATTTTCCCATTAGAAATAGTATTTGCACCGTTCAGTGCTGTAGCATTGTAATCGCTCCCCAACGATCCGTAATTTTTAATTTCGTAGGTGGAACTATCATTATCCCAACTACATTCATCCATACGGTAGTCAATTACAGGTTTTGGAATACTGCTTAAAGGACACGAACTCAAGGGGTGATAGTCATGAACAGGAATATCTGGAATCTTATATGAGCCACTTCCACTCCAATCATCATAATAGTTTTTATTAAAATTTGCATGTATATCTCTATTAAAAACATTTTTCCCACTTCCATTTTCAAAACAATTATTAATTACTTGATAACCTCTCCATTCTTTACTTTTTAATAAATAAAAACCTTTTGTTTTAGCATTTTTAATTATATTGTTTTTTATATTCCCAGGATTAGAGCTATCTTCAATATACACTCCATAATTACC
>WGCD01000054.1 GCA_015493995.1 Desulfurellaceae bacterium | reverse complement strand
CGTTAGCAATCAAAACCCCTTTAATGAGCAGCCCTCGTAAATAAAAAGTACCAAATAAACCCACTCTTTATATCCTTAACAAGGGTAACTATAATTAGAATTTTGTCAAGACAAATTTTTTAAAAAGAAATACGACACTTTACAAAAAGCTGTTCTTTTATAAAAAAATCATAACATATAGTTACATTTACTTTATATTTTGCTTACTATAAGTAACTTAAAATTAAGAATCAGAGAACGGTTGTCCTGTTTCTTCCGCTGTTTTTTGATTGATAGAGTGCATCATCTATCCTTTTCATAATGCGGCTCAACGTATCGGATTTTCTCAAACCCGTAACACCGAGGCTTATTGTTACACTCCCAACATTACCGAAGTCGTATTGTTCAACTATCCTTCTTATCTTCTCAGCTACTATATAAGCATCTTTTTTATCGGTTTCTATAAGCAAAATAACAAACTCCTCGCCGCCTATTCTAAATACGAAATCCACATTTCTTATATTTTTTAAAACTATATCGCTGATGGTTTTCAAAACCATATCGCCGGCTTGATGTCCAAAGTTGTCATTAACCTTTTTAAAGTGGTCTATATCGTACATAATGAAAGAGAGAGGGTTGTCGTACCTTTTTGCTCTTTCAATTTCTCTCGGTAAAACCTGGTTGAAATACCTTCTGTTATAAAGCCCGGTCAACTCGTCTTTTATACTAATCTGTCTCAACTCCATTTCAGCGATTCTGCTTTTTGTCACATCGAACAACACACCTACAACACCCGCAACTTCCGAGTTTAAATCATAAAAAGCCGAGTTGTACAGTTCGATAAATCTTAATTTACCCTCATCGTCCACAATGTTAAACTCTTTCGGGTTTGTTTGGTCTATCTTGCGCAGATACTCCATAGCTTTATCCTTCACAAGCATTATGTCGGGGTCTTCATTTTTTGAACAAAGTTCCTTTGTCTCGCATAAGAAAAACTCAACAAACGCCCTATTTACTCCTATAAATTCACCGTTTTTATCCAAAATAAACAGGGGGTTTGGAACCGACTCCACAAGATGTTTTGAGAATTTTTCCCTGCTTTCCAATTCCTCTCTGTACACCTTTATCCGCTCCATAATTCGAGCAATAAAAAACAGAAGGATAACAAATAAAAAAGCCTCAAATACAATAAGCCAAACGGTCAGTTTTTTAACATTTTCAATTATGAACGATTTTAGCTGTTCGTCCTTTTTATGCAAATCGGCATAAAACACAGAAGGGTAGTAACCCGAACAGACAAGCCAGTGCCATTTAGGGTAATACTTTACAAAGGTTGTTTTCTCTAAAGTTTTCTTTGAAAGCGGAACTCTGAACTTATAATGCACAAACCCCTCCCCTTTTGTAAATGCAACCTTCAACATATCCCTCAAAAACATTCTTCCGGAAATATCCTTTATGTTTAAAGGGACAAACGTTCCTATTAGTTTCTTCGGCAAATTTGGATTCACAATCCTTTTAACCTTTAAACCCTTGTTTTCTATAATAATTTTAAGAACAAAAACGTAGTTCTTCTTGTGAGTTCCGTATCTGAAGCGCTCTATCTCGTTTTCTATGCTCTTTTGCAATTTCCTGTCAATATCTTTATACAAAACAGATGAGATTATATACCATCCCAACGGTTTAAAGTATTTGGCATAAACGATTCTTTTGAGCAAAAAACTTGAGTTACACATACTCGGCTTGTTTTTATGTTTTTTATCCATATAGCAAAATATAAAAGATTCGGCATTCTTGCTGTTTCTTATATCCTGCTTTATTATATCAAAAGTCCTGTTTCCGAAAGCGTCTTTAAATTTAGACATATCAAAGCCCTTATTGAAATAAGGACTTAAAACAATTTTACCTTCGCCGTCTATAACTACATAATTTTTATCAGCCTGCTGCAAAGCCTCAAGTATAACACTTTTCAACTGTTTATTTGTCAATTTATCGTCAAATCTATCATAAAAAAATGCTGCTATATTATACCCCGTTTCGCATTTTCGTTTGAGTTTTTCTTTATAGCTTATAAGCAGGTTGTTTTCTTTGTATTTGATGCTGTCTATAAAGTAATCAACAACCCTTTTTGCCTCTTCGTTGCTGTTTTTTACGTAAACATCCTTATATTCAGAAAATACCTTGTTGTGCAGGCTTTGCAAACTGTTATAAAACATTAAAGACACAAAGATAGTAATCAATACGCCAAAAAGTAGATAAACGGTTATGAACAGCGTCTTTATCTTTTTCTCTTGTAAAGTCATCTTACCTCTATTAAAAAACAGATACGGTTAAATAAAACATATCAATTTATACCAAAGCTTAATTTGTTGCGCAAGTGCTTAATAAAAAAACTTGAAAAAACATAAAAAACAGTGTGTCAATTTTCTGTAATCTCCCAACCGTTTTTTAATTTTGTATATGTAAACTGCTGATACAGCTTATCCTTACATACCTGCCAAAATGCTGCGGTTTTAGGCACAATTCTATATCCGCAAAATATATCCGACTGCTCAATCCCTTTATAATACAGTGTTTTTAAAAGCCTGCCGAGCTGCTTTTCAAGCAGAGCCCGCGTGCTTAAAAAGCCGTCGTCTTCTATCCAACAACCCATCTGTTCGCCCCTGTTTGAAAAATAGAAAAATGCCTCTTTTATCGAAAGTTTAATTGCGATAGCGGTTAGTTTAACCTGTCTTTCAATTTCAAGCCAAGAAAACAGCAGCGCAACATTATTGTTTTTATCTATCTGATAAACCTTGTCAGTTTCACATTCAGTAAAAAATATAAAGCCCTTTTCATCGTAGGCTTTAACCATAACTGTTCTTGAATGAGGTTGGCAATCCCCATTAACGCTTGACAAAAAAGCGGCATTCGGTTTGATTATGTTTAAAGATTTAGCCTCTCTAAACCATTTATCAAATTGAACAAACGGGCTTTTTTCAAGGTCTTTGGGCTTTAAACAAGTTCTATTTTTATAATTTTCGTTTACAGCTACAAAATTCAATAGCTTATAAAAAACCCTCCGTTGTAAATCAGGTAAACGCCTGCAAACATCAACAAAACACCCGATATCTTTTGTATAACATCAAGCCTCTTGATAACGGACGAAAACTTAAGAAAATAGTTGATGAAAAACGCAGAGAGTAAAAACGGTATTCCTATGCCCAACGAATACAAAACAAGCAAAATAGCTCCTTTTTGGACGCTTGCCGTATCCGCTGCAATAATCAAGATGGAGGACAGCATAGGTCCTACACAAGGACTCCATCCGAAGCCAAAAACCAAGCCAAAGATGAAAGAAGATACGACACCGTGAGAATCAACGCAAAGTGTAGCCCTTTTCGTTCTTGACAACAGGTCTATTTTTAAAATACCCGTAAGGTACAAGCCGAAAAATATAACTACAAAGCCTGAAATTCTTGCAAACAAAACCTTGTTTGTCAGCAAAAACGTTCCCACGGCAGAAGAGGCTACCCCCATAGACACAAAAATAAGGGAAAATCCGAGCACAAAAGACGCCGCCCTGACAAATGCGAAATGATACTGAATGTCTCCGTTTTTCAACTCTTCAAGGTTGTACCCAGTGATAAATGAGACATAAACCGGTATCAACGGCAAAATGCAGGGTGAAACAAAACTCAAAATGCCCGCAACAAATGCTCCGAAAAAAATACCCACTCTAACCTCCGAATATTGAAGCAAAAAATTTTGCTATTGGATTCTCATATACCTTTATATTCTCTTTAAACAGATTATTCACAAGTTTTTTCATAGAGACAGTGAAACCCGAATTTGAGTTGGTTTGAGCCAGGATTTTCTGTTGTTTAACGCTTATCGGTAAATTCTTGTCATTTATGGCAAACCCCACACTCTTAAACTCTTTCTTTAAAAACTTTTTGCAGATTTTATTCAGATTATTGTAAATATTTTCAGCCTCAGCGGCGTTTTTTGCCATATTAACAAAAATCTTTATGTTATCCTTTTTGTAGTTTACAGCCATAATCTTTATCATAGCATACGCATCGGCAATAGAGGTAGGCTCAGGTGTTACAACCACAATTATCTCATCTGTGCTTTTTAGAAAATAGGTAACCTTTTTCGATATTCCCGCTCCCGTGTCAACAAGCAGTATGTCGGTATCTTTTACAATCTCGCGCAGTTCGTCCTGAATCTTGGCAAAAACAGGCTCATTGATGTTTGCTATCTCCTCTATCCCGCTTCCTGCCGGTATAATTTTAAAATTATCATTAAAGCTAACCATAATTTCACTCATCTTCTTGCCGTTTTTCACAATATCAAGAAGGGAATATTTCGACTTTAGCCCAAGCAGTATATCTACATTTGCCAACCCCAAATCCGCATCAAAAACAACCACCTTTTTGCCTATGCTTGATAACAGATACGCAACATTTACAACAATATTTGTTTTTCCGACACCGCCTTTACCGCTTGTGACGGCTATCGCTCTGTATCTTTTTTTCTTATTTTTCTCAACCATCTTTCTTAGCTTATCCGCCTGGTCAGCCATTTATGCCACTCCCCTTTTTCACTATTAAAGATGAAATTTTCAAAGGCTCTGCTTTCATTATATCATCAGGAACATCCTGACCGAAAGAAACATAGGAAACCGGTTTTTTGAGCTTGACCGATATATTCAACATAGTGCCCGGCGTATTTGTTTCGTCCACCTTTGTGAAAATAAAATCGTCTATACCCAATTTGGAAAACCTGTCGTAGATTTCAAAACTGTCCTCTTCCTTTGTGTTAACGGCAAGAACAAGAGAAACGTGCAAATCGGACATATCCTTAAACATACCGAAAATCTCATTTAACCTTTGTATGTCCTTCTGGCTTCTGCCAACCGTGTCGATAAACACACTGTCCATATCCCTAAAATCCCTAAAGGCAGCAACAAAGTCCTCTTTCGTGATGCTAACAACAGCCGGTATATCCATAATTTTTGCATAGCTTAACAACTGGTCAACGGCGCCTATTCTATAGGTATCCGTAGTTATTATACCAACCTTTTTATTGAGTTTTAATTTATAGATTGCCGAGAGTTTGGCAAGTGTCGTTGTTTTTCCCACACCCGTCGGTCCAACCAGCACAATCCCTTTCTTTTGAGGCGTGCTCGATTTAAAAAACTGAGATATGACAACAGACAGGTACTCTTTAACGTAATATTCCTCGGAAAGCCTCTCCTTATCTATATTGTTATACAAAGCAACAGCCAGTTTAAAAGCATACTTTTTATTGATACCCAAATCACACATATAGCTGAAATATTTGTGCATACCCAAAGGCAGCTTTGATAAATCGGGACCGTTATCTTTTTTAACGTAGTTTATGGCGTTTTTTAAATCGCTTATGTCATACTTTATGCCCTCGACAATCCTTTTTATATTATCTTCACCGGCATTTAAAATCAGAGACTCCAAACGTTTAATTCTGTCTTCAAAATCCTTATCGTAAAGCCCTGGTTTTCTTTGATTATTATCGGGTTTATAGGTATTTTTGGTATATCCCTCGACAATGCTTTTAAATTCTTTTTTTGTATTTGTCGGTTTATCGTCCAATGCCGCTGTGACTTCGAGAATCTCTTTTTTAAAAAACGAGAAAAACGAACCGCGTTTGACCTTTCTTGAGGAGACAATAACGGCGTCTTCTCCCAAATCCTTTTTTATCTTTGCTATGGCTTCTCTCATATCCCTGGCTTTATAAGTTTTAACAATCATAGCTCTATACTGCCCACACTCCTAATTTCAACCCCTTCTGCAATCTCGGCGTAGGATAAAACAGGCACTTTCGGGAAAAACCTCTCCAAAAAAGACTTAAAATACCTTCTTATTTTGGGGGATGTCAAGATTATAGGTTCAAAACCGCTTTCCACAACCTTCTCTATAGCATCTTGTGTCTTATTTAGCAACTGTTCCGATATTTTGGGCGGCAAATCGAGATAGCTGACGCCTCCCTGCTCCTTAATATTGGCATTGAAAACGCCCTCTACATCACCGCCTACCGTAATAACATTTATCACACTGTTATCATTTTTATATCTGTTGCTTATATGGTGCGCCAAAGCCGCACGAACCTGCTCTGTCAATAGCTCTATATCTTTTATGTAAGGCGCATAATCAGACAAAGTTTCGGCGATAGTAACCATATCGCGTATGGGAACCCCCTCGCTTAACAGGTTTTTTAAAATTCTGTGCACGGCGCCGAGAGAGAGTTGCTGCGATAGCTCCTCCACAACCTTCGGGTAGTCCTCCTTAATTGAATCAAGCAGCTTGCTTGCATCCTGACGCGTAAATATGTCCGCTATGTGGGATTTGATAAGCTCTGTGATGTGCGTTATTAAAACCGTTGTCGGGTCAACAACCGTGTATCCTTTAACTATTGCATCGCTCTTGTGTTCGCTGTCTATCCAGATGGCAGGCAAACCGAACGCCGGCTCTTTGGTCTCTATACCGTTTATATCCTTGCCGCCCCCCGGTTTCATAGCCAAAAGCCTGTCGGCATAAATCGTGTATCTTGCAACCTCAACGCCTTTAATTAAAAACACATACTCGTTTCTATCAAGGTTCAAATCGTCTCTAATTCTTATCGAAGGCACGATAACACCCAAATCCATAGCAATCTGTTTGCGCATAAGTTTTATGCGTTTGAGCAAATCGCCGCCGCCGCTTCTTTCGTCAACAAGCCCAATAAGCCCGTATCCTATTTTAAGCTCAAGCATATCTATTTTTATCGACTCTTCTATGTCTTCTATTGTTATCTCCTCACCTTTTTCGGCTTCAGCCTGCTCTTCCTCAAGCTCTTCTTCCTTCAGCTTTTCCTGCTCTTTCTTTCTGCTTGCCGCAACGCTGTATGCAATAAGGCTTAAAAGAGCTGCCAAAATAATAAGGTGAAACGTGGGCATACCCGGCACAAAAGCCATAACAACAAGAGAAAATGCAGCTATATACAAAACCTGATACTGCCTGGCTATCTGGTTTATAACATTTAAAGATAACTCAGCCTCCTCTGAGCTTCTTGTTATGATGATTCCCGCAGCCGTTGAAACGGTCAATGCAGGAAGTTGGCTCACAAGCCCGTCTCCTATTGTTAAAACCGTGTATCTTCCGGCAGCATCGGATAGGCTCATATGGTGCTGCAGCACACCTATGATGATACCGCCCAAAATATTTATAGCTGTTATCAGCAAGCCTGCAATGGCATCACCCCTGACAAACTTTGATGCACCGTCCATAGCTCCGTAGAAGTCCGCCTGCCTTGCAATCTCCTCTCTTCTTCTCCTTGCCTCGTTTTCATCAATCAAACCTGCATTTAAGTCCGCATCAATGCTCATCTGCTTGCCGGGCATTGCATCCAACGTGAACCTTGCGGCAACCTCTGCAACCCTGCCGGCACCCTTTGTAATAACTATAAAGTTTATGATAACAAGAATGATAAAAACCACCATACCTACAACATAGTTACCGCCTACAACAAAATAACCAAATGTCTTAATCATCTTTCCCGCAGCATCGACAGTTTGAGCTCCTCTTAAAAGAATTGCTCTCGTTGTAGCAACGTTTAATGACAATCTAAAAAGGGTAACGGCAAGTAAAAGGGATGGAAACGTGGAAAAATCCAACGGCTTTTTGACATAGACACTTACAAAAAAAATCAGCAGAGCCAAAGCAAACGACGTGGAGACAAGAAAGTCTATAAAAAAACCAGGCAACGGGATTATAAGTACGACAAATATGACCAAAACGGCTAATATTATGCTGAAATCGCTTAGTTTTATATTTCTTTCTATTTCACATACCTGCCTTCAAAATTATTTTATACTCTTGCAGTCTTCTCGTTAAAGCTAACAGGCAAACTTACTTTTGTTATAATACACAATATATACTGTTTAAGTCAATAAACCTTGCCGTGTGTATCTATTCTGCATACTTTCTGGGATGTGTATATGTTGATGCCGTATGTAAAGATATAACTTACAATAACGGCAAACGTTATGGGTATGACCAAATCGGAAGAGCTTATTTCAAGAATCAAAGCAATGGCTGCAATAGGCGTTTTTGCGCTTGCTGCAAGCATTGCCGCCATTCCCGACATTGTAAATATGATTAAGTAGTGCGGAAACAGCAATCCGACAGCATTGCCCAAAAGTGCCCCCAAAATCAAATTTGGCAAAATAAGCCCGCCGGATATACCAAAGCCTATGGTTAAACTAATCAGCAAAATAACAATACCGACATTTAACGCTATGTTTGAAATATGCATATGTGTTTGGACTATCGAATTCAACGCTTTATAATTAACCGAAACAGACAGCATTCTATAGCCGTCGTGATTAAACATAATATAAATCAGAGGCAAAGCCAAAAGCACTCCGACCAAAGGTTTATAAAGCGGCTTGACATAGTTGGCAAAGCAATTTGCGAGGCTGTAGGTTGTAACGAAAATATACACAAAGATTGAGATAATTATACCAAGCAGCATAAGATATGGAAGCAGGGAAAAGCTCCAGCTTACACTTGAGGAGAGTTCTATAAATGGTCTTATCCCCCTGAAATAGGAAAACACCAT
>WGCD01000053.1 GCA_015493995.1 Desulfurellaceae bacterium | reverse complement strand
TTTCTATAGAGGCTATTTTTTGTTTCATTCTGTCTCTTCTGTTTTTTCTTATGTCAAACTTTATTGTTGAGTATATTCTGTCACAGTCGTTTTCCAAGCATTGATATGCCCTTTCAATTATATTGAGTGCCTCCTTCAGTGTTGAGGTTTCAAAAACCGTCCCCATAGGAGTTAATTGATACTGAACGTCACTTTCTTTAAACATTTTGATTATTCTGCTCACATAAGTGCTGACGCTTTCTCCCTTATCGGTTGGAAACATGGCAAACTCAACCAAAACAGACATAAACAACCCCCTATTCTATCGGCAAATTTTTAACGCATTCCGGCAACCTGACGATTTTTGAGCCCTCTTTAACGGCAACGGACATAATGTCAACAGATGCCCTCAACTCATCTTTGCATAAAATATCAAAGTGTAAACTCAGGCTGGCTCTTTTAATCTTATTGATACTTACGGAAACATCCACCGTCTCACCCAACAGAATGCTTTTGATATAATTTGCTTTAACCTCTTTAACAACGAGATATATGTTTTGAAAGTGCAGCTTAAACAAATCGCAACCGTGCTTTAAGAAAAATTCCTGCTTTGCCCTTTCGCAGAGTTTTAAATAGTTTGCATAGTAAACGACACCTCCGGCATCCGTATCATCGTAATAAATCTTGGAAGAGTAACACACTACGCCCATCTTATTTTGACCCCCTTAATTTAGCTTTTAAGGAACGATTCTCAGTATTAAGTTACCATAGCTGATTTTAAGATTGCCCGTTTTGTAACAATTTCCGTCATAACAAACAGCTTTAAAATCTCATACGGATTGTGCTTGGGTTCCTGATTAGAAACACTAACAGCAAAAACAATGTCTCCGTCAAAAGGCGTGTTTGACGGTCTAATGGAGCGTACTATACCGTTATTGCCGGCTTGCGCCATCTTTTGCAGCATATCCTTGCCGAGAGGATAATCCGTGACCACAACAACAAGAGTGGTGTTTTCTGCGGGATTAAAGTTTTTCATATCCTTTTTTGCAATCAAATCGTAAGAAGATAAAAATGAGTTTTTATCTTTAACGCCAGCTACGATTTTATTGTTGTCATCTATAATTTCCCCCAGGGCGTTAACAACGGCAAAAGCGGCTACAAAACCCAAATCAAACTTCAAATATGCATAACCTAAGCCTGTTTGCTGGCGCGCTCCATACCCAATATTTTACCCACAGTTGCACCTGTTGCAGCACCAATTATGCCTGTGTGTATAACATAATCTGCATTTTTGGCAGCCTCATACCCCCAACTTTTGTCAGGTCTGAGTGAAGAATTCTTATATTTTAAGTCGTATATAGCCGCACAGGGAACAATTGGGACTACGGCAGCTTTGGTGTCATACCCGATCCCCTTGCTTTCAAGATAAGACATAACCCCTGAGGCTACCTCAAGACCGTATGCGCTACCACCTGTGAGGGCAATGGCATTTACAAATTGCAGCAGCTTTCCAGGTTTTAAAAGTTCTGTCTCCCTTGATGCCGGTGCCAATCCTGGAACAAATGCCGAAGCTCTTGCTTCTTTGTCAAAAATAAACACGCTGCAGCCGGTTCCGTTTTGCTCATCGGTTATGTGCCCTATTCTTAAGCCTATTTTTTCTAAGTTAATCATAAGCCTTCCGTAAAAAACAGTGCTTGGAAAAGTTTCCTTTTTAAGCGTGTTTTGATTCGTTTCTCCTTTCGATTGAAAAATAATATCTCGATGCATTAATTTTACACAAAACATATTGACTTGCAAACAAAATTGTGGTAGTAGTTACACCAGTTTTTAAAGAAGGAGGAGTGTGTAGTGGCAAATCACAAATCGGCACTAAAAAGAGCCAAACAGAATGAAAAAAGATACGCAAGAAACAAAGCATACAGAACAAGACTGAAAAATATACTTAAAAGCGCCAGATTGACAATAGAGCAGGAGGAAAACCCCGAGGTTGTAGAACAGCAGTTAAGAAAAGCAGAAAGGCTTATATATAAAATTAAAACCAAAGGTATAATCCATAAAAACAAAGCTGCAAGACTGGTATCAAGACTCTACAAGAAAGCCCACGCTAAAGCATCTTAAAAGGTGCTTTAGTTTCTTTGTTCAGTATCAATCCTAAATTATAACTTTTATAAATAATTTTGTTATATCTTGACTATTTTTAAAAAAGGAATATTACTGTTATTGCAAATGTGTAAAAAAAGTTTTTGGAGGTGATATATATGCCTTGGGGTGATAGAACAGGTCCTCTTGGAGCAGGACCAAGAACAGGAAGAGGTTTGGGTTTTTGCAGCGGGTATGCAACACCGGGATATCTAAACGCCGGTTTCGGCAGAGGAAGAGGATTCGGCAGAGGAAGAGGATTCGGCAGAGGAAGAGGATTCGGTTTTGGAGCAAGATGGGGATACGGTTATGATTATGCCGCTGTCCCAACAAAGGAAGAAGAAAGAAGTTTTCTGGAAGCTGAGATTCAGCGTTTGACAAACGGCATTGAATCACTAAAAAAGAGGCTTGATGAGTTGAAAGACTAAGCAAAACTCTTCGCATTTTGCCCCTCAACTTCGAGGGGCGTTTTCTTTTAAAAAAATTTTTAAGGAGTTTTTAGTATGAAAGTAATGATTACATCAAGAGGGGATAGTTTAAATTCTGCGATGGATGAAAGATACGGCAGAAGTGAATATTTTATAATATACGATACTGAAAATGATAGTTTTGAGGCTATTAAAAATCCCTATTTGAACGATAGGGGAGGGGTTGGCGTATCCATAGCCAAATTTACTGTAGAAAAGGGCGTTGATGCCATTATTTCCGGCAGTTTCGGACCAAACGCCCAAGATGTTTTAAAAGGTACAAAAATAGAACTATACAGTGCAAAAGGCGGCAGTGTTGCGGATGTTTTAAAGGCATTCAAGGAAGGAAAAATTAAAAAGTTTGAATAAAAGGAGTAGCGGATGAAAATAGCCGTAGCAAGCGGCAAGGGAGGAACGGGTAAGACAACAATATCCGCTCTGCTTGCCTATGCAGCCGACAACGCTCAATATATAGATTGTGACGCTGAGGAGCCAAACGGACATCTTTTTTTGAAACCGAAAATAGAAAAAACAGTTTCCTATACGGAGCTTGTGCCGAAAATCAACGAAGATATCTGCACCTTCTGCGGAAAATGTGCAGACGCCTGTGTTTATAAGGCTTTGGTTATTATGGGTTCTCCGTTAAACAAAACGATGTTTTTCCCCGACCTTTGCCACTCCTGCGGGGCGTGTGCCTATGTTTGTCCGGTTGAGAATGCTCTTGTTGAGGTCGAACGCGAGGTGGGCGAGTTTAAGTTCGGGAAAGCCGGTCATATAGATTTTGTGATGGGTTCTTTAAATATAGGTGAGGCGAGTGCCACTCAACTTATAATAAATTTAAAAAAGCATATTGATGAAACAAAAACGGTTATTCTTGATTCACCGCCGGGTACAAGCTGTACGGTTGTTGAAACCTTATACGGAGTAGATTTTGTCGTGCTCGTCACAGAACCCACACCGTTTGGCTTGAATGATTTAAGGCTCTCTGTTGAGTTGGTCAGAAATATGAATCTGCCTTTTGGAATTATAGTTAACAAGAATGAAGAGGGTAATAACCTGATTGAGGACTATGCCAAAGAAGAGAATATAGAGATACTCTACAGACTGCCCTACTCGAAAAAGATAGCAAGTAATTACTCAAAAGGTAATCTTCCTTTTGACGAGTATAAAGATGACTTTAAAGGCGTACTTAAAATAATTAAGGAGAGGGTATGAGCAGGGAACTCGTTGTGGTTAGCGGCAAAGGCGGAACGGGCAAAACCACTCTAACAACAAGTCTTGCCTATCTTATGAAAGATAAGATAATAGTTGATGCCGACGCAGAAGCCGCAAATATGTATATATTGATGAAGCCTGAAGTCAGACACAAAGAGCTTTTTAAAGGCAATAAAACGGCAAAAATAGATACGGAGGTATGTACAAAGTGTGATATATGCAGAAAGCTGTGTCGTTTTGATGCCATCTCCATTGATGAGAACGGCAACTATGTTGTGGATGATATTAAGTGTGATTCATGTGAGTTGTGTAAGATTGCCTGCCCGGTGAATGCCATAGAAATGAAGGATGTTTACAGCGGAGAGTGGTATGAATCAGACACGCCATACGGTATTATGGTGCATCCCAAACTCTATCCGGGAGCTGAAAATTCGGGCAATCTCGTCACTATGGTTAAGCACAAAGCTCATATCATAAGCGAGGAGAAGGGCATACCCTACATTCTTGTTGACGGCTCACCCGGTATAGGCTGCCCGGTTATATCCACAATTTCGGGAGCCGATTTTGTTATTGTTGTTGCAGAACCCACGCCTGCGGGAATACACGATTTGAAAAGAGTCAAGAAACTGTGTGATTCTTTCAAGGTAAAAACGGGTGTTGTGATAAATAAGTTCGACTTAAACGAAGATAAGTCAAAGGAGATAGAAAAATTTGCCGAAAGTGAAAAAATTCCTTTGTTGGGTAAAATACCGTTTGATGAGTGTGTTCCAAAAGCCATTGTTAACCTTAAAATTCCTTACAAAGCCGAAATATGCGATAGTATAAAGAAACCTATTGAAGAAATATATTCAAAAGCAATGGAGCTTTTATGAGTTTGAAAGAAAAAATTATCGAAAAGCTGAAAAATGTTTATGACCCGGAGCTGAAAGAGGACGTTGTAAGTTTGAAACTTGTTTACGATTTGGAAGCTGACGAAGAAAACGGCGTTGTAAATATAAAATTCAAACCCACCGTAGAGAACTGCCCGGTAGGTCTGCAGCTTTCCATAGCAATTAAAAAAGCTATTCTTGCGGTTGAGGGTGTAAAAAAAGCTAATGTAAAGGTAGAAAACTTTATATGGGCAAAAGAGGCTGAGGAATTTTTAAAGGCTCTGGATAATTAAAGGGGGATATGTTCCCCCCTTTCAAATTTTTCAAGCGTTTCTTGGGCTATTCTTCTTCCGACTTCAACTATTTTGTCGTGCTTATGGAAATCAAAAACGCCGCATAGATTTTTAGACACATTAATTATTATATCCGCACTGTATTCTGCCAATCTGTATTTCTCGATGTAATCCATCATAAGGTTGATGGATAACCCCTTAGGGTCTTCGCTAAAATTGAAGGTTTTTTCCCAAAATTTTTCAAATTTGGAACCTTCCGTGTAAATCGGGTATTTGTTTTCTACATTGCTGTTAACATTAACCACTATTGTCAATTCTGTCTCATCACTCATAGTTGGAGCTATGGGAACGTTATTCAGCAATCCACCGTCAACAATCAATTCCCCATCCTTTTCCACCGGAACAAAGATGCCGGGAATAGCCGAAGATGCCCTGATGGCGTGGTATAGGTCTCCTGTTTGAAACCAAACCTCTTTTTGTCTGCTTAAATTAACAGCAACGGCTGTAAATTTGATTGGTAAGTCCTCTATCAATTTGTTTTTCAAAAGCTCTTTTATATACAGAAACATGGCATCGCCTTTAATTAAACCTTTTGATAAACCGGATTTGAAGTTGAAGTCAATCATTTTAGCCACATCAAAAAGTGTTTTTGTTGAAATCCACCGCCTATAATCAGACAGTTTTCCTGCTGCTTCAAGGCTTCCTATAACAGCCCCCATAGATGTTCCTGTTATGGATTGTATTTTATATCCTTTCTCTTTTAAGACATCTATAACGCCAATGTGGGCATAGCCCCTTGCTCCCCCTCCCGAGAGAACCAAAGAAACGGTCTTTCTCATAACATAAATATACTATTTTTCTTGCCTACAAACAATATTTTCAATACAATTTCAATATAAATGTGTGAATGAGGGGGGAATATTATGAGACAATACATAGCGGTTGCAACGCAAAAGGATACAAAAAGCTTATGGAGTGGGCATTTCGGCGTATCTCCTATTTACAGCATTTTTAACGAAAAAGGAGAAATGATTGAACAAAGGCAAAATCCGTATGCCACAGACGGAAAACATCACGATGACCCCGATTTGATAGTTAACTTTTTACCGGATGTTAAAACATTTATTGCAAAAAATATGGGGCAGAAATCAAGAGAGAGGCTTGTAAATAAGTTGAACATAGAGGGTATTCTTGTTGGTGAGGATAATATTTACGATGCCGTGAAATACTATTTGGATGCCAAAAAGAATGTCGATGTGTTTGAAAGATGTTATGAAAAATACGAAAACTGGTTCGATAAAAACAGAGCGGTTTATGAAAGTGAACTGCTTATGCTCAAAAAAGTTATTCCCGAGGGTAAAAAAGGTATAGAGATAGGCGTAGGTAGCGGGCGCTTTGCGTATCCTTTGGGCATTAAAGAGGGTGTTGAGCCCTCCAAAGAGATGGCAAAAATAGCAAGAGAACGGGGAATAAATGTTTATTACGGATACGCCGAAAAACTGCCCTTGGCTGATGAAGAGTATGATTTTGCACTAATCGCCGTTACGATATGTTTTGTTGAAGACCCTATAAAAACCCTTATGGAGGCAAAGCGTATATTAAAACCAAAAGGGGAGGTAATTGTTGCCATTGTCGATAGAGAAACTTCAATAGGTAGGGAGTATTTAAATAAAAAGGAAAAGGGTAAGTTCTACAAAAATGCGCATTTTTTCTCAACTGAGGAAATAAATGATATGTTGAAACAAACCGGTTTTAAACCAAAAAGTACATACCAAACACTTTTCGGTGAGAGTATAAAGGGTATAAATACAAAGCAAGAACCTAAAAAAGGATACGGCGAGGGCGGATTTGTCGCCGTTTCGGGCGTGAAAGATGAATAGCGGTTTTGCAGTGGCACTTGAGCAGTCCTTTAATGGAACAATTTCAATTATTTTTTGGCTTATCTTTTTTATTTTTATTGTTGTAATGTTTTTTATGTGGATTTCCGTGCCTTTTATACTGCTTTCCATAAAGAAAGAGTTAAAATCCATAAATGAAAAGCTTGAAAAAAGCGAACAAGAGAAACTTGACTAACAGTGTATGCGGGTATAAACTTGCACTTATGAGGCTTGCTGAAGCTGAGACGAACAAAACATACAAGGTTGTTGCAATAGAAGGCGGTTGCAACGCTAAGGATAGGTTGATAAAGCTGGGTTTGCTGCCCGGCGTTGAAATACAGATCAAAAGAAAAGCTCCGTTAAGAGGTCCTTTTATGGTTACCCTCAATGATTCGGATATAGTTATAGGGCGGGGTATAGCCTCAAAAATAGAGGTGGCGGAAATTATATGATAACCGTTGCCCTGATAGGACAACCCAACTGCGGAAAGAGCACTCTTTTTAATCAAATAGCCGGTTATAAAAGCCTTGCTGCAAATTTTCCAGGAGCTACCGTAACATATACCAAAGGAACAACCTATATAGACAATGAGCTTGTCGAGGTGATAGACTTGCCCGGCACATACTCTTTAAGCTGGTATGATGATGCTGAAAAAGAGACGGTAAAAGCCCTGTTTTCTATGGATATAGATGTGATCGTCAATATAGTTGACGCTTCTATGCTTATCAGAAGTATAGAATTGACAATAGAGTTGATGTCTTTGGAAAAGTCTATGATTGTTGCTTTAAATATGATGGATGAAGCATCAAAAAAGGGCATAGAGATAGATGTGAAAAAACTTGAAGACATACTCGGCATTAAGGTTGTGCCTATAGTTGCAAAAAAAGGAAAAGGGATTAAAGAACTGCTTGCGAGCATAAAACATGCGAAAAAACCGAGAAAAAGGTGTGTCTATAAAAAAGAGGCTGAAGAGAAGATTACAGATTTGTCAAAATGTATAGCAGAAAACTTAAAAGATACTCAATGGCCCTTAAAACTGCTTTCCATTAAGGCTATAGAGGGCTTTGAGCCTTGTGAAAAGGCTGTTATGGAAACACCTTGTGCTGAAATGCTCACAAAAATAAAAAAGGACTTGGACGATGGTATGGTAATTATAAACCAGAGGCATGCTTTATGTATGAATATATTCGAACAATCTTCACAGGTTAAAAAAACACGTAAAAAAAGTGTGGAATCCTATTTTGACGATATTTTAATGCATCCGATATTCGGATATATAGCTATGATTGCCATCTTTGCGGGGATTTTCTATACGGTTTTTCAGGGCGGAGTTCCTATAGAAAATCTTGTTATAGGATTGTTCGGTGATGTTGATAACTATTTATCCCTTGTAATACATAACCAGCTTGCTTTTTTGATAGCAAAAGGTGCTGTTGACGGTATAGGAGCCGCAACCGGCATTGCTTTGCCCTATCTGCTGCCGTTTTTGTTTATCATATCCTTTTTGGAGGACGTAGGTTACCTTCCGCGCATAGCATATTTAATGGATTCTACTATGCACAAGATGGGCGTTCACGGAACAAGCGTAATTCCTTTTGTAGCGGGATACGGGTGCAGCGTACCGGCAATAATGGCAACAAGAATCCTAAAAAGTAAAAAAGAAAAATATATAACGGCTTTTTTGGCATCCATTGTCCCCTGTTCTGCCAGGACCACAGTAATTATGGGTCTTGCAGGTTATTTCCTCGGTTACTGGTATGTCATAGGGCTCTACGCATTTAATCTTTTGGTGGTTTTGATTAGCGGAATGATTCTAAAAAAACTATTACCCGGCATCAGTCCGGAGATGATTATTGATATACCCCCTTACAGGCTGCCTTCTTTAAAAACCCTCTTGCTTAAAACCTGGCAAAAGGTTAAGGATTTTGTTTATCTCGCCGTGCCTATGTTGATTGTAGGAAGCGTGATACTAACACTTATATCCTACTATCACCTTGACGTTTATATTAATGATATGTTTAAACCGATTTTACAAGACTTTTTGGGTTTGCCTTCGGCATTGGGGGTTGTGTTGATATTCGGAATACTGAAAAAAGAGCTTACCCTGATTATGCTTTACCAGGCTCTCGGACTATCCAGTATAGCAATGGTAAGTAGTGTTATGACACACACACAAATGCTTATATTTACCGTATTTGTTATATTTTATATACCCTGCGTCGCTACAATAGCAGCCATTAACAGAGAAATCGGTATCAAAGGCAGTGCTTTTATAACGGTGGGAACAACAGTTTTGGCTTTAGTCCTCGCATATATGACAAAAATAATTTTTCTTGCATTATAACCTAATGTTGCCAAAAGCAGAGTTTTGTATATAATTGCCATCCTATGGATGTAGAGCTGTTTGACTACGAACTGCCGGTTGAGAATATAGCCCAGTCTCCGCATATACCGAGAGATGAATGCAGGCTGATGGTTTGCTCAAGGCAAGAAAAATCAGTGAAACATACGGTTTTCAAAGAGATTGTAAATTACCTAAAAAAAGGGGACTTGCTTGTATTAAATGACACGAAGGTTATACCGGCTCGTCTGTTTGCAGCAAAAAAAACCGGCGGGAAAGTTGAGGTGTTTTTGCTCGAGGAGATTGAGAAAAACAAATATTTGTGTTTAACAAAAGGGAAAATAAAAGACGGTATGGAAATAAAGCTCAAAAACGGTATTTCGGCAAACCTGGAAAAAACAGATAGCGATAAAAGAATTATAACCTTTGAAGTTGACGGAGATATAAAACAACTTCTTGATGATGTCGGAGAGGTTCCTCTTCCGCCATACATTAAAAGAGATTACAATAATTATGACAGACAAAATGATTTCAAATACTATCAAACAGTGTATGCAAAAAGGGCAGGGGCTGTTGCATCACCCACAGCCGGGTTGCACTTCAGTAAAGAACTGCTTGATAAAATTAAAGATATGGGTGTCAATACAACCTATATAACACTGCACGTCGGTGTAGGTACATTTAGACCCGTAAAAGAAAGAGTAATCGAAGAACATAAAATGCACGAAGAATATTATGAAATAAGTGAAGAGACGGCGGAACTGTACAACAAAACAAAAAACAGCGGTAGGATTATAGCCGTAGGCACTACTGTTGTTAGAGCTTTGGAATCCGCTCAAGAAAACGGGCTTTTAAAACCCACAAAGGATAAAACTTCCATATTCATATATCCGGGATACAATTATAAAGCCGTTGATGCCCTAATAACAAATTTTCATTTGCCAAAATCAACACTGCTTATGCTTGTGAGTGCATTTTATTCAAGAAAAGAAATACTGGAGTGCTACAAAGAAGCCGTATTGAAAAAGTACAGATTTTTCAGCTTTGGCGACGCTATGTTTATCTATTAAACCCAACCTGCCTGAGAGCCTCATAGACAACGATGGAAACGCTGTCGGAAAGATTGATTGAACGCACATTGGATGTTGTTGGTATGTTTATACATTTGTCGATGTTGTCAACCAACAACTGTTCCGGTAAGCCCTTCGTCTCTGAACCGAATATAAACATATCGCCACGTTTGTATTTGAAATCAAACACCGTTTTTTCAGCTTTTGTGGTTGAAAAATAGAGCGTTCTGCCCTTTGCATATTCAAAAAAATCATCTGCCGAAGAGTGGATTGTTAATTTGAGATGCTGCCAATAATCAAGCCCGGCTCTTTTTAAACGTTTATCCGACAGTGAGAATCCCATAGGCTTTATTATGTGAAGATGAGAATTTGTGGCAACACATAAACGAGCTATGTTGCCTGTGTTGGGAGGTATATCCGGTTGGTACAAAACAATATGAAAGTTAAAATTATCGTTTAAAAGGAATTGTCTTTGCATAAGCTACGCCGCCCTAAAAACCGGCAATGGAGTAAAGTCTAATCTATTCTAAACCCCCTGGCAATACCTACTCTCCCACGGGCTATTTCCCGCAGTACCATCGGCGCATATGAGCTTAACTGCCGTGTTCGGAATGGGAACGGGTGTTTCCT
>WGCD01000052.1 GCA_015493995.1 Desulfurellaceae bacterium | reverse complement strand
GCCTACTGATATAGATGTTCTGGTTTCGGTAAGTCACCCGAATTTTGAAGAGCTATCCATACATTATGATTTAGGCTACGCATTAAGAAAACAAGGAGTTTCTACTTCCTCTGTTAGGCAGGCAATCATTAAAGGCACAATTTTAAGTTCATCTCAAAGCAAACCAATACCTTTTGCTAATGTGACAATAGATTTTAAAGGAAGAAAATACCTTTTAAAAAGCGACAGTCAGGGTAAATATGCCAAATTATTGCTTATTAACCCAAAAGGCTCTCGCACAGCATTTGTAACCCTTAATCTGTATCTAAAAGAAAAGCCTAAGCACGTTGTAGTTAAAGTTTTATCTAGGAAATTTATAGCTAACGGTAGGTATCAAAAGCTGATGATTAAATTAAAAGATTCAAACGGAAAACCCTTAAAAAACAAGGTTTACCTGTTATCCTACAAAAGTTTTACATACAAGGGTAAAAATGTTAACTATGTAACACATCCGATACTAACAAACACGATAAAAACAGACTCAAGAGGCATAGCTGCAGCCGATATAATCACACCGAAGGTTATAAAAAATAAACTTAACAACATAACGGATGCAAATAAATATTTTCCTGTCACATCTCAGATAACATTAATGCAAAACTCGGGAATAGTTGGCTCATTCAACATAAAATTTGAAAGCCCGTTTCCTGAGATTGTAAAATTCCTCTTGCCGGGAGGTATGGATGCAGAACATTGGCAGAATACGCCGTCGAGAATCTTTATAAAAGATTTGGATAGCGATACGTTTAACATAAAACTTATGGGCTACGGCAGATTCAAAACAAGAGGTGGTAAAATCTATAAAACCGTTTTTCATCAATACAGATATAATGGCAATAAATTTGAGTTCTATTTTGCATCAGGGCAACTTGGATTGGATTTAAACAAACAACCTCAAGTATGGAAAGATTTTGTCGATACAAACCTAAGGGTATTAATGAGCACACTATTAACCTTAAACGAAGGCACATCGTTTGAGGCGATGAGAAAGATTAAAAAGAAATGGGTTTCTGCTGTTTTAACAGACAAGGTAAGTTTTGAAAGGGTTTATGGAGGCACCAAACTCGCCTTTGGCGCAAGGGAATATAAAAATTCAGCACAAGCTTTTTTAAATAGTAAAAATAGAGACCGTATATCAAAAGCAGATATGGTCGTTGGCGGTGCTTTTCTCACAAATGATTTAGTAGCGCTCATAAAAAAGAGTTCAAGCGCACTTAAGGATAACCTGCAGATGGAGCTAATGAAAGCCATATATGAAAACGCAAAAACAACTTACGGTATTTTCAAAAAGTATGAAAACATTGTAAATAGCTATAAGGATTTATATAAGATAAATATTTTTGTCAAGGTAACGGATATGGACGGTTATTCAACGGTTATAACAAAACCAATTTTTGTTAAAGCTTGGGAAGGCGTTAAGTAGAAAAGGAGAGTGTATGAGGCTATCTTATCTTAAAGTCTTATCTATCTTAATGACTTTTATTGTTATTTTGCCAACAATAGCAAATGCAAAGTGTACGTTATCTCAAATTAAATCTATCTTTCCAACATCTAAAGAAGTAGGTGATGTCATTGACCAGGCACGATATGATACTGGTCCACAACAAGAGAATGATGGATCAATCTTATACTCAAGAATTTGGAGAGGAGGACCAGGCGGATACAGGGATTTAACAATACGCCTCTATACATACCCAAATTCAAATATAGCTCGCCTTAAGGTAGAAAAGTATTGCAAAGCCTTAGGATCAAGGAGAATAAACCTAACATATGCAGACATCGGCTGCACGGCAAAACGCAGGTACAATTTTAGAAGGTACTATATGCTTGCGGAAAAGTGCGCTGTAATCGTGTTGTGGTCAGGCTACCCCGATCGTAGGCTTGTAGATCCTCAAGATTATCTGCTAAAACTCATGGCGGAAAGAATTAAAAAACTAAGTTGCCTGTGTTCACAAGAACAACCTCTTAAACAAAACAAGAAACCAACTCGTACGGCAATTTACAGAATAACAGCAACCAAGATAGGATATATCAAAAGTGTTGAGGAGCGAGAAATAAATATAGACACAACAAAAAGACTTATAGTCTGGGGAACTGTGTACGATAACAAGGGTAAGGAATTGCCATCGACCACAGTCACATTTACAATTTTAGGAAAAACATTCACAAAAAAGAGCGACTCCAACGGTTATTTTGAATTTGATTTAACCATCAACCCCAAAGGGGAGAAAACATTAAAATTTAACGAGGATTTTCATTTAAAGAAGCCACTTTTACATATTACAGCCCAAGTCCTATCCAAAACACTTGTAGCAAATGGTAGAATTCAAACTGTAAAGGTTAGATTTACAAGTGATAAAGGCGTAGTAAAAAACAAAAGGTTCTATATCTCAACGGACAACCTACCCCTATTGCACAACGGTAAAACAGTAAAATACGCCAAATTCTCCTACGATTCAAAATACATCACAACAGATTCAAACGGTATAGCAGTTTTCAGCGTTAAATCTCCAAAGTTAGACGTGAATCTTGTTAACCGTTCAAACGACAAAGATCTCTTTCCTATAATGTCAAGATACGACATCTACTCGCTTGAAAACGGTGAAAAAGAAAGGGTTGGAGTTATAAAGCTCTCATTTTTATCCCCAAAACCACATATCATTAAGGTTATACTTCCCGGAGGTGTAGAAGAACAACTATGGCAGAGTAAACCTTCGCGTGTGTTCATCAAAGACATTGATAGCAACCACTTCAAAATAGTGATTCGTGGTTGGGGACGTTTTAGAAGTAAAGGCAGCGGCACACGATACAACACACTTCTAAGACAATTCGACGGTAAAGAGTTCGATTTCTTCTTCAGTCCCAAAAAACTCGGTTTTGATTTGAATGACCAACCGCAACTATGGAAAGATCTTCTGTTGACAAACCTAAAAATCTTGGGCAGCATGTTTATACCAATAGCCCAAAACGGCAAGTTGCCTATAAAATATGCTCCAAGTGATGAGTTTAAATCACTCGTTGATTCATATGTAATCCAATTTGGCACAAAAGACTATATAAACTTGATAAAACAAGCTCATGATAACCCATCCTTAACAAATATCACGGATGGTGCTGTTGGCGGAGCACTGTTGGGTGATGCTATAAACAACCTTTTAAGCGGTAAGAACATACCCTTTGGTCAAACAATGCAATTGGAAGCACTGAAAGCTGTCTATGCCAATTTGACGACGATATACAATGCGTATACAAAATATGGAAAAATAGCCCGGGCATATCAGGATATAGATTTCTTACCCATCATTGTAATAGTAACAGATAGCGACGGTCATAAGGATAAATACTTGCGTTACATCTCTGTAAAAATTTGGAAGGAAGGAGAATAGAAATGAGAAAAATATTTGTTGTTTTTTTGCTGGCTTTACTAATCCCAATCAGCGCTTACCCTGATGTAATAAGGGACTATTTTAACTTTGTTCAAAACAAAAATCTATCGGGTATAAGGCGGGTGCTCTACAATCCAACGCCTGAACGATTAAAGGTTTATAAATTGGTATTTGCAGCTGTTGATCAGAGGGTCAACAGTGTAAGTATTAAAAAAACGCAGGTGTTTGGAGATAAGGCAATAGTTAAAGTGCATGCGAATGTAACAATTCACGATAGATTTAAGAATCAAAGCTTTAATGAGGAAAATGACTTAGTATTTCTACTGCAAAAACAATCAAACAGTTGGAAAATAGCAAGAGTAATGCCTCTTGCTGACTTTATACTAAAAAAGAAACTCTTGATTGCAAAAAACGCATTGGAACAACTGTCTAAAACAGGCAAAAATAAAGGTAAACAGCAGACAGCCATATACAATACAGCCGAAGGGGGCGAGAATTTTCTCAACAACAATCAGAATGGAAACCCTTACAAACCAAAAAACAGCTATACCTACTTAGGTTGTTTTAAAGACCAAGGCGACCCGTTCGGTTTAAGAGGTAGAGATTTGGCTTCCTTTGGTTTTGGAAGCGACGAGATGACACCTAGCTTATGTATGAGGGAGTGTGCAAGAAGGGGATATAGATATGCTGGCGTTCAATATAGTGGATACTGCTTCTGCGGAAACAGTTATGGAAAATATGGGCGGGCTGCAAACTGCAATATGCGCTGTAGCGGTGATAAATCAAAAATATGCGGAGGTAGTTGGGCGAACAGCATATATAATGTTGCGCGTCTAAACATACCGAGAATCCATTACGGCAGTGGAGTTGAGGTCAATATAGATAGAACCGGTTCAGATTATAAAAACTTCAACCTGCCCTACCCCAATTATAAGCTATGCCAGGATGCCTGCGAAAAAGACCCTAAATGTATGGCTTGGACATACGTAAAGCCATATACAATTCAAGGACCTTATGCACGGTGCTGGCTTAAAAATGCCATACCGCATCCTGTAAAAAGGAGTTGCTGCGTATCAGGAATAAAACCGTCATTACAAAGAACAATGAAAACCTTTAGGTATCCGCGTATAAACGGATACAGATTGGATTGGTGTAGGAT
>WGCD01000051.1 GCA_015493995.1 Desulfurellaceae bacterium | reverse complement strand
TTTCTCAATACTATTGTTTGTTCCAATTAATTGACCACCGATTTTTAAAGTGGCAACAGCCTCGTAAACAGGTTTAGATACAAGCAAATAAATAACGGCGAGCACCAAAAACGATATAACAGTTACAATAATTATGGATTTTCTCTTTTTGATAACCTTTAACAGCTCGCGCAGGTCTATATCATCCTCATCACATTGACAAGGCTGTATATTACTTATGTCTTTAACCGTTTCCTCTTTACGATTCGTTTGAAGACCTCCAATAAAAGTTCGCACAGCCTCATATATATACAACACAGCAGTGAGTATGTCAATTATTTTACATTAGTCAGGCGACCTCATAGTTTCCTCTTTGCTTTGGGGAATTGATTTTTCTTGCAGCTTAATCAGCCGATATGTTTTTATGTTATGCAAATTTAGCTACCTTTGAAACAGGCAAAGGATTTGATAATCGTTTCGGAGTATAATATAAATAAATTGTGTATCTTTGTAATAGGAGGGTTTATGGGTGAGCATTTCGACATTCTGTCTATCATAGTGATTGTCGTGACATTTATATTTTTTACATTGGCGCTGTTTATTAAGGGACTAACTCACGACATACTGTTGGAATCTGCTGTGTTCCTTATTTCCATAAAATTGATTCTGATGGGTTATAAAAACAGTACTGCAACAAAAAGCATACTAAAAGAACTGGATGAAATAAAAAAAGCCCTCGAAAACAAAAGGGCTTAGATAGACATACAAATTTTAAGGATATATCCCACGCTTATGAATAGCGAATGAAAGGCGCTCAATTGCCAAAATATAAGCTGCAGTTCTCATATCCGTGCCGTATTTTTCCATAACACTCCAAACATTATTAAACGCCTCCTTCATCATCTCTTCAAGTGCCTGATTGACCTGATGGCGTTTCCAGAAAAACGACTGCAAATCCTGCACTCACTCAAAGTATGAAACCGTAACGCCGCCTGCGTTTGCCAATATATCCGGGACTATTAAAACGCCTTTATCGTTTAAAATATTGTCAGCCTCCCTTGCCAATGGACCGTTTGCCCCCTCCACAACAATCTTTGCCTTTATTTCTTTTGCAATTTTGGAATCTATTGAGTGCTCCAAAGCAGCAGGTATAAGAATATCAACATCCAATTTTTTAAGCTCTTCGCTGCTCATTCTTGATTGAGCTTGCGGATAATCCGCTATGGTGCCGTGCTCTTTTTTGTATCTCATAAGCTCTTCTATATTAAACCCTTTCTTGTTATAAATAGCCCCTTTGCTGTCGCTTAAAGCCAAAATTTTAGCTCCTTTTTCCTTTTCAAGAAGCAAAGCCGCATACTGACCTACGTTTCCAAAGCCCTCAATGGCTACACTCGCCTGCGTCAAGTCTATTCCTTTTTTTGCAGCCGCCATTGATGCTGCTGCCGAAACCCCTCTTCACGTCGCCTCGCTTCTGCCTTGAGAGCCCCCAAGCCCGACCAGTTTTCCGGTTACAACACCCATAGACGAATACCATACATTAACCGAATAGGTATCCATAAACCAAGCCATAATTTCAGGCGTTGTGTTTACATCCGGTGAGGGGATATCCTTTTCAGGTCCGACAATTATCGAAATTTCAGAAAAATAGCGTCTTGATATTCTCTCAAGTTCACCCATTGAGTATTTTTTGGGGTCAATCGCAACGCCGCCCTTTGCTCCACCGAAAGGCAGGGACATAACGGCGCACTTAAAGGTCATCCAAAATGCCAAGCTTTTTACCTCGTTCAACGATACGTTTGGGTGGTATCTTACCCCTCCTTTGGCTGGACCAAGCGCTATGTTGTGCTGGATTCTGTAGCCCGTAAAAACCTCAATGGAGCCGTCGTCCATCTTGACCGGAAACTCCACAATGAGCTGTCTTTTGGGATGCTCAAGCATTTTTCTGATACCATCTTCAAGATTAACAATATTCGCGGCTTTTTTAAACTTTTCCAAAGCGGTTTTGTAAATTTCATTCACTTTAAGCCTCCCTACTCTTTAACCTTTTCAAAAATAAATATACCCTTTTTGTCTGTGTATGACACTACCCTGCCCTTTTTTATTTCTACCTTTAACTGCTTCTTTGCTTCCTCAGTCAAATTAATAAAGGCTTGCTCTGTTGCCTTAAACTCCTTTTGCGTAGGGTTGAGCCTGCCTGCCCATTCTACGAAATCGTGTTTTTTAAAAATCGTCTGAAACGTTAAAAGCCTAAACATATAGGAGAATTCAACTATTTCTTTAATCGTGTAGCTTTTTATGTGGGTCTTATCTCTTATTCTTTCTATGTTGTTTAAATATCCGTCGTCTATATCAACAATGCTGTCAATCAACACGAAATAACCGCTGCACTTTAAAACCCTGTTTATCTCAAAAAAGAACTCTTTCGGTTTTTTGAAATGGTGCAGCGCTATCCTGCACCCTATAATATCGAAAACGCTATCTTTAAAAGGCAACCTGCAAGCGCTTCCTCCTACGAGTTTCTCAAATCCGTTTTTATCTTTTGCCGTTTTCAACATATTTAAACTTATATCGGTAATTATTTTTTCTTTTGCATTAAAAACCTTTGCAAAATGCCCCGCAGCAGACGCCACATCCAACAGTTTCTCAAACTCTCTATTTTTAAAATACTCCCTTACAAACTTCAAATCACCTCCTTTTCTGTGGTCTGAGCTGTAAAAGTAATTTATCGAAGCATCGTTAAATCCCATTTTAATACGCCTTTTTAAGTTTTTAATGTCATTTTTAACTATTTCCTCCTGCCCTTCTTTAAGTATTAGTACAAAATAGTTTTTTTCAAGCTATATGTTGAAACCAAAGATAAAATACTGCTGTTTTTAATTGGACTGGCAAAACGTTTTAATATAAAATCAGAATAAACCGACAAAACGGAGGTAATCGTGTTTGATTCACTTGCCCTTATAGTGATTTTAAGTTTCTTTATACCGTTTTTATCGGTTAGATTCTTAGGCGGTCTTATACCGTCTGTCGCCATAGAAATAATAATAGGAATAATAATCGGCGTAAACGGTTTTAACCTGATTAACACAAACAGCGAGGTGATGGAATTTCTTTCAATGTTCGGGTTAATCTACCTTATGTTTCTCGGAGGACTTGAAAGCAGCTTCGACCTAAAAAGCCTAAAAAGCAAGGACTTCATACACTCTCCCGTTTTCATAGGATTTGTTGTTTTTATACTTACGTTAGTTTTATCTTATGCTTTCTCCGTTTTTTTAATTAATACATTCCACTGCGCCACAAACGCCGCATACCTTACACTGGTTTTTTCCACAACATCCGTTGCCATAGTTTTTCCGACCTTAAAATCAAGAAGCGACATAAAAAGTTCATACAAACAAACTCTTATTATGAGTGCCCTGATTGCTGATTTTGCAACGCTTTTTATGATAACAGTTTTCTCCCTGCTTATGGAAAACAGCAACAACATTGTGGACGCCTTAGTCATGCTATTTATAATAGTATTTGCATTTATGGTTAAAGTGGGTGTTAAATTTTTCACCAAATTCAAATGGATAAACAAAACCGTAAGTATGATGAAGCATAAACCGCATATCCAAATGGGAATAAGGGGTTCTTTAGCCGTTCTTTTCATATTCCTTTTACTGGCTGAGAAGTTGGGAATAGAAATCATCCTCGGAAGTTTTATAGCGGGCATTCTAATTTCCAAAATCAGCAGGGCTGAATCTGAAGTTTTATCCTTAAAGTTAGATGCAATGGGATACGGGTTCTTTATTCCGTTTTTTTTCATATACCAGGGAGCAAAATCCAGACTACCGATTTTTTCAGGTGAGGGCATTGCCTTATTTCTTGTGATTTTGATAGGAAGTTTTTTGATAAAAATATTCTCAGCCATACCTTTTCGTTTAAGATTTTCAACAAAAGAAACGATAGCAGCTGGCGTTCTTTTAAGTGGCCGTTTAAGTCTGATAATAGCTGCATCCATCATAGGAGTTAAGCTTGGAATAATAGACAAACAAATGAATTCTGCAATTATACTGCTTGCCGCTTTCAGCTGCGTTATATCTCCGGCAACATTCGGTCTGATAAACAAAAAAAGATTTCAAAAAGCTTTATCGAGAATAATTATAATCGGGGGCGGTAAGGTCGGCTCAAGCATTGCAGAGAGGCTTGCCGAAAAACAAAAGAGTGTTATCGTCATAGAAAAAAACCCTGATGAGTGCAGCAAACTAAAGAAAAGGTGTCTTGCTGAAGTTTATTGTGCGGATGCCTTGGATATTAAGCTTTGGGAAACAATAAAACCCACAGGTCGAGATAAAGTTCTCCTCGTAACAGACAGCGACCAGACCAACATAAAGGCTGCCAATATTTTGCAGGATAATTTCGGCGTTTACAAGATTTTTGCAAGAGACAACGACCCTCAAAACAGAGAGCTGTTTAAGAAAAACGGAATAGTCCCCCTTGTATATACGGAAGCGTTGATAAAAACCATAGAAAATGCCGTAGAAAACCCGACAACGTTTGAGTTGTTGAGCGGCTCGGATAAGATAATCTCAGAAAAAACAATTGACAAGTTCTCAAACAACACGATTAAGCAGAGCGGTTTAGGCTCACTATTTGAAATAATACTAATTAAAAGAGACAATAAATGGCTCAAGCCCTTTGACGATTTTGTGTTAAAAAAGGGAGACACCATAGTGTTTGTTGTTGACAAAAAAGATGAACACTCTTTAGATTCTATTGAATTTTAGCATAGACACTTTTTGGGTTGTATTCTAACTTAAGCACATAAAAATTCATAATAAAGCAATTGTCTTGACAAATCTTCTTTTATCTGATAGTTAATAAATGTAGTTTTTATCTAACTACTTTATGCATTGTGGATTTGAGAATTCCTAAAAATTAAAATTTACAAATAATGTTAATTTTAATTTATTTTAAATGATATTAAATAAAAGTTGACAATGAATCTAAAAAGATGTATAACAAAAATGTTATGGGGGGAGCAAAATGTTTAACCAAACTAATTAAAAAGCTGTGAATATCAATCTTAGGTTTTATCATCGTTAACTTTATCTGTTTTTTTGGAGGTGTTTATGGGAAGAGACAAAAAGTCTAAGGGCGTATCAAGAAGAAGTGTTCTTAAAAAGGCTGCGATTGGTGGTGTTGGTGCGGCGGCTCTTGGTGCGGCTTTAAGTACAACCAAAACCCAAAAGGCTGATGCAGCCGGAATTTCAGGGGAACTCGCCAAGGTTATGAAAGAAAGGGGTTTGACCCCTGACAATGTTTTGGCTGCCGCAAAAACTTATGTACCGGAAGGTGTTCACGATCCTTATATCTGTTTATCCTCAGGCGGTCAAAGCGGACACATATTCCTATATGGTGTTCCTTCCATGAGGCTTATAAAAACTGTTGCGGTTTTTGGTAAGGAAACATGGCAGGGATGGGGTTACGACAAAGAATCTCAAAAAATTCTTGAAGAGGGCTCTGTTCAAGGAAGACCTGTTTACACAGGCGACACTCACCACCCTGGATTTTCTGAAACCAAGGGTGACTACGACGGTGAATACGCATTTATAAACGACAAAAGCCAAGGAAGAATAGCAGTTATAGACACGAGAGACTGGCAGACAAAACAAATCGTTAAAAACCCTGTACTAAAATCAACACACGGAGGAACAAGCGTTACTCAAAACACCGAATATGTGTTTACAGCCTGTCAGTATGCCGCTCCGTATGATGAGAAATATCACGATCCGATGGATCAGGAAGTTTACGACACTGTTTATAGAGGCGGACATACCTATTGGAAGTTCGACAGAGCTAAGGGCAGAATAGATATGGAAAACTCCTTCACAATTGAGCTTCCTCCCTATATGCAGGATATTAACGACTGCGGAAAATTGATGAGCGGTGACTGGGGATTCTCTAATTCCTTCAATACCGAAAGATATATCGGCGGTATCGAAAGAGGCAATCCTCCGTTTGAAGCAGGATGCTCTGCAAACGACACAGACTTCATACATATGACAAACTGGAAGAAAGCCGAAGAGGTTATAAAGAAAGGCAATTATAAAATGGTTAACGGACATAAGGTTATACCTATGAAAGTTGCCATTGAAAACGGACTTGTCTATCTCATCCCCGTTATGAAGAGTCCTCACGGAATAACTGTCAGCCCTGACGGAAGATATATACTTGCCTCAGGAAAGCTCGACACACATACATCAGTATATGACTTTAAAAAGATTATGCACCTGATTGAAAATAAGATATACGATGGCAAGGACCCATACGGCATTCCTATTCTCTCAATGAGAAGGTCTTTGCACGGTATGGTTCAAACCGGTCTCGGACCTCTGCATAACCAGTTTGACGTCGCTGATACCCATATAGCATATAACTCACTCTTCGTTGACTCTGCAGTTGTTAAGTATGACTACCTCAAACTAAAAGTTCTTGACAGAATTCCTATCCACTACAACGTCGGACACTTAACCGCCGTTCACGGCGATACGGTAAACCCGAGAGGAAACTACCTGATTTCTCTAAACAAATTGGCTATCGACAGATTTGTAGAGGTCGGACCTCTTCATCCTCAAAACCACGAACTTATAGACATATCCGACCCGCTGCACAAAAATATGAGAATGCTCTATGCTATGCCTTTCCCACTTGGAGAACCGCATTATGCACAGATTATAGAGTCAAAGATTATTGAAAAAAGAGCTTGGAAAGTATATCCTCTTGGAACAGATGCAGCAACTATGGCAAGGTCACCGCACAGAACACTTGCCGGTCGTGAGAAAATCGTCAGAAAAGGTAATCACGTTGAGGTTTGGGGAACTGCAATCAGAAGTCACTTCAATCCTGAGCATATTTACTGCAAGGTTGGAGATAAGGTTACTATTCATATCACTAACTTGGAAAGAGCTGAGGACGAAACGCACGATTTCGGTGTTTACTACTTCAATGTAACAACATCTCTGGAACCTGGCAAGACGGCAACAGTAGAATTTGTTGCAGACAAAGAGGGAATCTATCCGTTCTACTGCCAGGAATTCTGTTCAGCCCTTCACCTTGAAATGTTCGGTTATATTGCCGTTCTTCCGAAAGACGGCAAGTTCCCCGAAGGTGCATTTTTCAATAGTGAAGGATAAAAACCCTAAAGAAAGGAGTGAGTTATGAAAAGGTTATTCAAATTTAATGTGATACTTTTTGTGATTGCATCGTTTGTTGCTATGGGGGCAATTCCTTCAATGGCAGGCGAAAACTACAAGGCTCTCTACCAAAAGACAATTAAAACAAACGACGGAATCAGGCACCAGATAAAGGTTGTGAAGAAAAAATTAACCAAAGCAGGATACAAAAAGAACAAAACCGCAGCAGGAATTATGAGCGATGCAAATGACCAGATAAAATATGCAAACGAAGTTAGAGCAAAAGCTGAAAAATTGGCTAAAAAAGGCAAATATAAAGCTGCTTATCTTTGGGCATATCAGGAATTTCAGTATCTGGTCAAAGCTGTGGTTAAACTTAACGTTATAAATAACTTAATAACATCACAGCCCAAGTAGTATTTAGATATTTATTTTACTTTAATTTTAAGGGGGTAGAGCTTAAAAGGTTTTACCCCCGTTTTTACAAGGAGGAGTTTGTTATGAAAAAAGCTGTTGCAAGTTTGGCTGTAGCAATTGTATTCGGGTTAACATCTATGTCTTTTGCTGCCGGAAACACACCTGCTACACCTAAAAAACTTACAAAACAGGAAGTTCAGAAACTAAGGGATGTATTCGATAACTACGGATGCAGCGGATGCCATATGTATATGCATAAAGATTCGACATCAGGACCTGCTGTTGCCGTTATTGCAGCATTGGCAAAAGCAAAACCCGAAAAGTGGGTCATAAGCTGGATAATGAATCCGAAACCTCACTACTCAGAGCCTGACGTTAAGGCTTTAATTCATCAATACGTACAATATATGCCCAATAACGGAGTAACAAAAAAAGACGCTAAGAAATTATACGATTATCTTATGGCTGTTGCCAACGGAGATGCAAAGTAAATTCTTATAAGGAGATAGCATAACAGTGAAACTTGAAAAATATCAAATATACGGGTTAATCGGTGCTGCTTTTTTCTTCGTGGCCCTGTTGTGGCCTAAAGTATATAATAAAGACGTATATACAAGTAAAATGGAGGCAAGCAGAGTCGAAAGGGTCTTCGGGCTGAAAGGCTTTGTTAAAAAATGGGAGCATCTTGGGACTGAAATTTCTGATTTTATTATTCCTGTTGACGGCAAAGTTATTGTCCCTCAAGGCGCGCCGCTTTGGAGAATCATTCTCGATGCACCCCAATATCCGAGAACGGCATTTCCTGACGGACTGCTTGTAAATATACACATAAACGGTCCTGCTAACGGATGCAGAAATGTTGATTGTCTGCACGAAATAGATACAATCAATCACTATATCGGTATGCAATCTTTGAGGACATCGGCTCCCGTACTAAGTAAAGTCGGTGGCTATCTTGCATTTTTTATGTTCCTTTCTCTTCTCGTATTTGTCTTTGTTAAAAAGAAACTTCTGGGCTGGTTGGTTATATTGCCGCTTGTTACCCCTTTTATTTTTATAGTGGTGTTTTCTTATTGGACACACTGGATAGGATATCACCTAAATCCTTGGGCATCTTTTAAGGTTCACTCTTTCACACCGATTCTCTATGGCATAGGTAAGGTAGCGCAATTTTCAACTCACAACAGACCTGCTTACGGCTTTACACTGCTTATGGTTGCGTTTGTTTTCATATCTCTTTCCTACCTGTCAAAGAGAAAATACCTTAAGAATCAAGGAGTTTTGCAGTGAGGACTTTTTATGCTGCCGTAGCATTTGTTTTTATAGTTGTATTTTCCGTGACATCCTTTGCTGCTGAAAATGGAAATACCAATTATAAAGCTAAATACGAAAGGCAAATAGGCGTCAACAGAGGAATGATTGCAACTGATGCTATGATATTTACCTGGTTCAAACAACATAATGACTACAAAAAATATCAATCAATTGCCGATAAGGTGACATATCTTTATGACGAATTAGATAAAGCCAAAGAGGCGCACAAAAACGCAAAAGAGTTCGCTACAAAACAAAATTGGGAAAAAGCCTATAAATTTTCCAAACAGGAGTGGGAACATCTTAACAACATAGCCGTCAAAGGCAAAAAAGCCCAGGATAACCTCAAGGAATTGGAAGGGGAGTAATTAAGGAGCAAAAATGAAAAGATTTCTCAAGATAGCACTACCCATATTGGTACCTATTGTTATAATGGCAGTCATATTTATAGGAATATTCGGCGTAAACAAAAAAAATACCGCTATGAAACCCGTGCCGATTAGATGGGGTGAAGATACCTGTGTACGCTGCGATATGAGTATAGTTGACGGATATCACGCAGCCGAAATTATCAACCCGATAACAAAAAAGACCTATAAATTCGACGATATCGGGTGTGCTGTTTTATGGCTTCTAAAAGACCACAAATTCAAGTGGGCAAAAAAAGCGGTTATCTGGGTTACAAGCGCAAAAAACGGCAAATGGCTTAACGCAAAAAAAGCCTGCTGGGTAAGCGGGCAGATTACACCTATGGGTTTTGGCTTTGGAGCCTACGAAACCAAACCCAAAGATATCAAACAGTGTATCCCGTGGAAAGATGTTGTTAAGAGTATCTTCAAAAAGGAGAAAAAATTTGAAAAAGCTTTATACGGCTTCAACACTCAGGCTAAGTTTATCGGATAGGTCTGCACTTATTCTCACAGCCGTTTTGGCAATTTTCCTTTTACTATCAGGTTCTTCAAGAGCTTCAAACAGGCTTCAGGATATGATAGATAAAGCTGAACCGGGCAGCATTATAAATTTGCCAAAAGACATATACTACGGGGATGTTGTTATAAAAAAACCCATCACTATCGACGGTCATAATGAAGCCATAATAGACGGAGAAGGTAAAGGAAATGTTATAACTGTGCACTCCGATAACGTAACTATAAAGAACTTGATAATACAAAACTCAGGCGACCAAGGCTGGGAAATGGATGCCGGCATTGCTGTAAAAAGAGCAAATCACATAAAAATACTCCATAATACTATAAAGAACTGTTTGTATGGAATACAGACGAAATATATGAATCATAGTTTAATTGCATATAACGA
>WGCD01000050.1 GCA_015493995.1 Desulfurellaceae bacterium | reverse complement strand
GTTATCATTTTATACCCTGCTTGTCAAGACAATATTCACACAAGATTACTTACTCTTGTCAGATTTTTGTCGGTTAACAGTTATAATTGATTACATTCAAAAAATCAAAGTATGTGGGAAATAGTCGGGAGGGATTTACACTCTATTTAATAATACACGCAAAAAGAGTAAAAAACGGATAGGCGCTTTCAAATCCTATTGGACAAAGACGACTGTTTCAATAAAAACTTAAAAAATCAACTTTTCTTTATGCAAAAAACGGTTGTATCATCATATAAATCCGCTTTACCCACAAAAGAATCCATTGAGGATTTCAAATCGAACACTATGTCAGAACTATTATCCAAACTGCTTTTTACTACATCCAAAACCCTGTCTTCGCCAAACTCCTCACCGTTTGCGTTCAAAGCATCCGTAACGCCGTCGCTGTATATAAGCATACCGTCAAACATATCAAGCGGAATTGTGTCTATTTTAAAATCAAAGTCGTTAAAAACGCCAATAGGAACGTTTCCGTTTATGATAAGCGCGGATATTGCACTGTTTTTGAACATAACAGGCGGTATGTGGCCTGCGTTGCAGTACTCAAGCGTGCTTTGTTTATTATCTATAACCCCCATAAACATAGTAGCGAATGCATTGGATTTTACAATACCCGACAGATAATTGTTTAGAAATGTTACAATAGTTTTTACAGAATCTGCTTGCTTAACCAAAACCTCAATCATGCTCTTTAATATGGCAACATACAAAGCAGCCGGAATACCCTTCCCCGAAACATCACCAAGATAAAACAAAACCCTGTTTTCGTCTATTTTGTTGACCCCGTAGAAATCGCCTCCCACCTGCTTTGCCCACATACTTATGCCCTTAAACTCCATATCGTCTATCTTCAACTCCATTTTGTTGGGTATAAATGAGCTCTGTATTGTTCTGGCAAGTTTCAGCTCATTCTCTATTTTTGCTTTTTCTTCAACCTCTTTCATAAATTTCTTTAAGGATTTCTGCATAACGCCCAAAGCGTCTGCCACGCTTTTTGATTCATCAGCAAAATTCTCAGGTATTGCAACATCAAAATTGCCCTCGGCTATTTTCAACGATATCGCCTTTATTCTTTCTATGTCACTCGTAACATTTTTTGATACGAATATTATCAACACAACAACCAAAAACAAGCCTGCGAATATTAACACAAAGGAGTAGAGTTTAACCTTCTGCATTGGCAAAAAAAGCTCGCTTTTTGGAAAAGTCACACCGATTATCCAGTCTGTTCCACGAATAGGCGTATAGTATATGAGATACTGCGATTTGTTTGTATGTATGCCGCTGTAGCTGTCTCTTTTTTTAAATACTTCAACTGCCAATTCCCTAAATTTCTGTTTATCATAAAGACTGAGAATTTCGGCTATGCTTTTTTTCATAACATTTTTATTGCCTAAAGGCGCAAGCACATCTCCGTTGCTTGTAAATAAAAATGCCCCTCCGGTTTTTAGCACCCTTATCCTTCTTATGATTTTTGATAAAAATTTTATACTCACATCCGCTGTTGCGATACCTATAATCTCACCTTTTTTATTAAAAATCGGAACGCTGTATGTGCTCATCCTTACATTGCCGCCGCCTTTGTCAAAGTAAGGCTTGCTCCATATGCTTTTTTTCTCTTGAAGCGGTTTTTTAAACCAGTCAAACTTTGTGTAGTCATAAATCGGGGGTATAAGCTGTTTTGCTTTTATTTTACCGTTTTTTACATAGTAGTAGCTGCAGTAGTATCCTCCGTTTGGCGAATATTTCGGTAAAAACGCCAAAGCCATACCGTAAATCAAAGCACTATTTTTAACATCCGATTCCATAAGTTTATTTATTTTATCTATGTCGGATAGATTACCGCCGACCAGATTTGCTATCTCCTCTGGCTTTGTCGATACGGCAAATGTTATATCTTTTATATTTCTTGCAGCCTCAGATGCCAGCATTCGGGCATTCAAAAGAGCATTTTTATAAAGAATATCCCTCATATAATTTTCACCGCCATAAAGCAGGATTGCAAAAACAGGTAAAAGTGCAAATATGAGGTAAAATATGAGCTTTGTTTTTATACTGTTAAACTTCAACATATATTTTATTCAAACCCTCTATTCTTTCGTACTCAAACCTCTTTGAAAATTGAGCAACAAGAAAAAGACCGAAACCGCCCTCCTCTTTTTTTTCGCTGAACGGCTCATCAACCCTTTTGTCCCTGTAGTTCGTCGGGTCAAATTCAGAGCCGTCATATACAAGCGCAATTAAAGCTGTGCCGTCTCTGTTTTTTATTTCAATTTTAACAAATGTCGAACCCAATTTTATAGAATGCTTGAATATATTTGTTAAAAGCTCTTCATAGACAAGTTTAATCTTAAAACAGAGCTCTTTTTCTTTTTCAACACTGTTTTTGCAGAAATCATCCGCTATTTTCAAGGCATCATTTATTGTCGCAGAATCCAGTTTTATCTCAATCATCTCGGGTTTTTTAAGCCTTTTTTAAAAAGGAGTAAAAGCCCGCAACATTTATAACACTATCCACCATACTGTTGGGCTTATAAACAGATACGCTTTTACCTATAGCCTTCCTGTTTTTTGCAACAAATATGAGAATCTGGAGACCCGCACTGCTGATGTAATTAAGATTTTCAAAATCAAACACAACGTCTGCATCACAGCTTTTAAGCTTTTCTTCAATTTCATCGTAAATCTCTTTGGCGTTTAAAAAATCAAGCTTATCGTCAATTTTTATAACCAAAACGCCTTTTTTTTCTTCAAATTTCAATCCCATCTTCACCTCCAAGCAGTATGACCGTAAAATAGCTTAATATATAAATTATATTGCATTGTTGCCTAATGTTCAACAAAATTCGCCACATCCCCCATTTCTTACACCTTGTATGTTACTCCCACCAATCCATCATCTGTGTTATTATTCTAACATAGGGTTGATAGGGAAGGTGTGGTCGTTGCACACTTGGAGCGTTTATCCTGTTAAGGGATAAACAGCTCGATTCGTAGATTGACCCAACCTTCCCTACGTTTGAACAGTAACCGGGACACTTCCTAAAAAAAGGAGGTTGTCCGAATACAAGGTAAAACAAGGGAAGACTCCCTATCAGCCATTATAGTCCTTTATTTTGGAAATTTCAAAGGGAGGTTTTGAAAGATGAAGGATTTATCCTTTCTTGGGGTGGATATATCCAAGGATTCCATAACCGTATATGACGGTAAGAAGCTATATACATTTCCAAACGAAAGATACCTAAAGAAATTCAAGGAAAGAATATTTAAACGCCTGAATAAGGAAAAAACAGTTATAATATACGAACCGACAGGTCCGTATTCTTCCTTTCTGGAAGAGTTTGCAGCAATTGAAAAGATAAATGTTGTGCAATAAATCCAAGAAAAACACCCTACCTGCTTGAGGTTATGTCACATAGAGCAAAAACAGACAACTCAGATGCAAAGGCTCTTTATGAATATGCCAAATTGATAGACAAAAAGGATATAAGAACAATGGACTTGGATGAAGACTCAGATGAATGAAAGACTAAAAATCCATAGAGAAGAAGGTAAAAAAACTGGTAGAAAAAAAGAAGAAAATGAAAGAAACCGTCCAAAAGATAGAAAGCATAAACGGCATAGGTTTTCTGACAGCCGTTAATCTGTTCCTGTTTTTTGAGAAAAAACAGGTTAAAAACAGAAAAGAGGCAGCTGCACTTATAGGATTAGACCCCATTATATATGAATCAGGCAAAAAGAAAATAAATAAAAGAATAAGCAAACAAGGGGATGCCTATATAAGGAATCTCATCTATATGGCAGGTATGTGTGCAATAAGAACCAATGATACAATCAAAGAGTTTTTTGAAAGACTTGTATCTAACGGCAAGAAGAAAAAAAGTGGCTTTGGTTGCCTGTATGAGGAAACTGTTAATTATGGCATTGGCGCAGTATAAGAATGCATACTTGGAGAGAACATATTAAATTCTGCATAAAGGGGTTGACAAATAACACAGTATCTGCGAAGTGTGCAAAAGGTAAATGGTTGAATTATCGAATAGGTGAGTAGCAGCTGGTGATTAGTGACCGGTGATTGATGGGTAGTGGTTAGTGAATAACTATTGGTGGCTGTGTGGATAAATTCCCCAAAACTTTGCACCTCGCAGGTGCAAGAAACGGGAAGGGGATAAAAATCTAAAAATCAATCTGCTAAAATTATTGCTCTTGGTTTTATCAAATAGCGAACTGTGAGCAATATGGTTTTATTGTGTTTATAGGAAGATTTACGGTTAATTTGTATATGAAATTTCTTAATTATAAATTTTATCTTGACAAAAAGTAGCATATATTTAGTCAGGCGACAGAGAAAAGTCTGCCGCCTGACTAAATACTTTTGGTGCATTTAATGCTTTTTGATATCAAATCTGTCAAGGTTCATAACTTTGTTCCAAGCCGCTACAAAGTCTTTGATGAATTTTTCTTTGTTATCATCTTGGGCGTAGAACTCCGCTTGTGCACGCAGTTGTGAGTTAGAGCCAAACATCAAGTCCACACGGGTTGCCGTCCATTTTCTATCGCCGTTTCTGCGGTCTATCCCTTCAAAAATCTGGGCATCATTCGATAAGGGTTTCCATTCCACACCCATATCCAAAAGATTAACGAAGAAGTCATTGCTTAAAATACCTGGGTTTTCAGTGAGAACTCCGTATAAAGTATTGTTGTAGTTGGATGCAAGAACACGTATCCCTCCGATAAGCACGGTCATTTCTGGTGCAGTCAATGTAAGTAGCTGCGCTTTATCTATGAGAGCCTGCTCAGGCTGGAATTTACTGCCGGATTTTACATAATTTCTAAATCCGTCAGCTGTCGGCTCTAAATAGGAAAAAGCTTCAGCATCGGTTTGCTCTTGCGCTGCATCTGCACGTCCGTATGTAAATGGAACCTCTATTTGAAAACCTCCAAGACGGGCTGCCTTTTCGATGGCGGCATTTCCTGCAAGAACAATAACATCCGCAAGAGAAACCTGTTTATCGCTTGTTTGAGAGCTGTTGAATTCTGTTTGAATTTTTTCAAGCACACCCAAAACGCGTGAAAGCTGCTGCGGCTGATTAACTTCCCAGTATCTTTGGGGCGTTAAGCGAATGCGAGCACCGTCTGCACCGCCTCGCTTGTCTGAGATACGAAAAGTTGAAGCAGATGACCATGCTGTATAAACAAGTTCAAAAATCGTGAGAGTAGAGTCAAGTATCTGTTCTTTTAATGCAGCAACATCATCATTATCAATCTTTGAACGGCTTGACGATGGTAATGGGTCCTGCCAAATAAAATCTTCTTTTGGTACTTCTGGCCCAAGATACCGTGATTTTGGTCCCATATCGCGATGTACCAGTTTAAACCATGCTCTGGCAAAAGCATCAGCTAATTGCTGAGGATGCTCAAGAAAACGCCTCGATATTTTTTCATAATCCGGATCTAAACGCAGAGTAAGATCAGTTGTTAGCATAATTGGTCTATGGCGTTTGGTTGGGTCTTGGGCGTCTGGGACCATATCTTTGGGTTCAGGGTTGACAGCCAGCCATTGAAATGCTCCGGCGGGACTTTTTTCAAGGTTCCACTCATATTTAAACAATAATCTTAAAAAACTATTATCCCATTTTATAGGTGTCGGAGTCCATGCACCCTCCAATCCGCTTGTAATGGTATCTGTCCCTTTTCCACTTTTATAACTGTTTTTCCAGCCAAGACCTTGTTCTTCTATCGGCGCTGCCTCGGGTTCCGGGCCTAGATGTTTTGAGGCATCAGCCGCTCCGTGGCATTTACCGAATGTATGACCTCCTACTATAAGCGCGACAGTTTCTTCATCATTCATACCCATTCTTTTAAAACTTTCTCGTATATCCTTGGCAGCAGCAAGCACATTGGGTTCTCCGTTAGGTCCTTCCGGGTTTACGTATATAAGACCCATTTGGACGGCTGCAAGCGGCTTTTGCAGCTTTCTGCCCTCTTGGTGCCTTGTATCTTTCAGCCATTCCGATTCGGGTCCCCAATATACATCCTCTTCAGGTTCCCATATATCCACTCTGCCGCCGCCAAATCCTAAAACCTTAAAACCCATCACTTCCAAAGCTACGTTGCCTGCTAGAATAATTAAATCAGCCCAGGAAATTTTATTGCCGAATTTCTTTTTTATGGGCCACAGTAATCTACGCGCTTTATCAAGGTTTACATTATCCGGCCAGCTATTAACAGGAGCAAAACGCTGGTTGCCCGTTGATGCACCTCCGCGTCCATCCATTATTCTGTACGTTCCTGCCGAGTGCCAAGCCATTCTGACAAATAGCGGCCCGTAATGTCCGTAATCTGCTGGCCACCATTCCTGCGACTGTGTCATTAGCTTACGCAAATCCTCTTTTAAAGCATTGTAGTCGAGTTTTTTGAAAGCTTCGGAATAATCAAAATCAGGGTCAAAAGGTTTCATTTCATAGGGGTTTTGGTGAAGAATTTTTAGATTTAATTGGTTGGGCCACCAAACATTTATTAAGCTTCCACCCAAAGTAGTGTGCTTAAAAACATCCTCCCTCATTGAGTCTTCTTCCGATTTCATTTTCTTACCTCCTTTTCTTAACTAATTTACTATATTATCATTAAATAATAACTATATCAAGAAAGAAATTATTATTATATTTATTTTATTAAAGTATCATTCTTAAAAATGTAAGCCTCTGCCATTCTTCACACCTTGCATTTCTCACACTTCGCAGATACTGTGTTATTTGTCAACCCCTTTATGCAGAATTTAATATGTTCTCTCCAAGTATGCATTCTTATACTGCGCCAATGCCATAATTAACAGTTTCCTCATATAGGCAACCAAAGCCACTTTTTTTCTTCTTGCCGTTAGATACAAGCTGGTTCTGCTACAATCC
>WGCD01000049.1 GCA_015493995.1 Desulfurellaceae bacterium | reverse complement strand
AAATTTGAGTTTGTATCCAAAGATATATGTTCTATGGTTAAAAAATTACTTATTTCAACCCTTTTTAACATTTTATGTTTCTTATTTTTCTTTCTTCCCAGCCGAGTTTTGAGCGCAAAACATCAAAATAATTTTTACCTTTAGAGGTTAATAACTTTATCCTTCTTTTTGATTTTGATATATTAACCCTGCAATTTTCATCTATGCTATACCCCATCTGTCCGTCTAAGGTGAGCATAACATCTTCGGATTCACCGACAAGTGTTAATTCAAGCTCTATGTTGTCGGGAACGACAAGCGGTCTGTTTGAAAGTGTATGAGGGCATATAGGCGTACAGATGAATGAATCGAGTGTGGGATAGACTATAGGTCCGCCTGCCGCCATATTATATGCTGTTGAGCCTGAAGGCGTAGCTATTATCAGTCCGTCAGCATGGTATATGGCAACGAGGTATTCTCTGTCTTTTGTTTTTGCAACAGTTTTTATGCTGATTATTCTTGCAAGTGCACCCTTATTGATGACAGCGTCGTTAAATACGGTTTCAGTGTGTATAATTTTGTTGTTTTTAATAACCTTGACGTCTATCATCATTCTTTCTTCAACAACATATTCTTTTTTAACCAAAACATTGTCTAAGATATTGTACATATTACTAAGTGGTACCTCGGTTAAAAATCCCATATTGCCAAGATTTATACCTATAACAGGAATATCACGCTTTGATTTGTTTATAGAACGCGTTGCCGCAATAAACGTTCCGTCTCCCCCTAAAACCAAAATCAAGTCAACGTACATAGTAAGCTTTTCTCTTTTAATGCACTCTTTTGTTGATAGTGCGCTTGCAGCTTCACAACCCAGCACCACCTCCATACCTATTGCTGACAAGTATTCTATAAGCGGTTTTAAAACCTTATCCATATTTTTGACTTTGGCTTTGGCTATAATTCCAATTCTTTTAAACATCTATCCTCCGAGATACGCTTTTTTTATGCTCTCAGAATCGAGCAAGTCCTTTGAAAAACCGCTATCTACTATCTTTCCTACCTCCATTATATAGGCTCTGTCTGTAGCTTTCAAAGTTTTGTTTACGTTTTGCTCAACAATCAATATTGTGATGTGTTGTGTTCTCATAAAAGAAATAAAATCAAATACAACATCCATAAGCTTCGGAGAAAGTCCTGCTGTAGGCTCATCCATAACAAACATAACAGGAGACCTTATCAATCCTTGAGCAACAGAAAGCATCTGCTGTTCACCGCCGGATAGATAGCCCGCCTTAAGACTCCTTTTTTCATACAGATTGCCGAACTGGTCGAAAATGGCATCAAGGTTCTTCGCAAATTCCCTCTTGCCTTTTCTTTTTATGATTTTGTGGGCTGCAACTTCAAGATTTTCATAAACGCTTAACTCATTAAAAACGGTTCTTTTATCCGGCACATAGACCATACCCATATCGGCAATTTTATGAGTAGGCATTTTGCTTATGTCCACAGAGTTAAATATCACCCTACCCTCTTTGTGCACTGTATTAAATATAGCATTCAGCAGAGATGTTTTCCCGGCTCCGTTTGAACCCAAAACGCAAACGGCTTCATCCTTTTTTATTTCCAAAGATATGTTATCTATGGCTAAGGCTTTATTGTAATAAACACTCAAATTTTCCACTTTTAACATATTATTTTCCGAAATAAGCCTTTAAAACATCCTCGTTATTTTGAATATAGCTTGGAGGTCCTTCGGCTATCTTTTTGCCTTCATCCATTGCCACAATGGAGTGAGAGCAGTTCATAACGAGGTTCATATCGTGTTCTATTAACAAAATACTGACATTTTGCTCCCAAATTCTGAAAATGGTCTTTAACAATCTGTTTGTTTCCGATTCGTTTAATCCCGCAGCCGGCTCGTCAAGAAGAAGCATGTCAGGCTGAACACACAAAGCTCTTGCCATCTCAACAAGTCTTTTGTAACCAAAAGGTATCTCATGCGGATATTTATTTGCAGTATCTTCTATTTTTAAGAATTTCAACGATTCAAAAGCCCTCTCTTTTGCCTCATTTTCGGCTTTTATGTTTTTAGGCAGATGAAAAAAAGCATCGGCAACGTTTGCTTTTGTTTTGCTGTGATACCCAAGCATAACGTTTTCTATGACAGTCATTTCATCTATAAGCTGTATGTTTTGGAATGTTCTTGAAATACCCAAACCTATAAGTTCATACGGCTTATAGTTCTCCATATCCTTACCCAAAAAAAAGACCTTGCCCTTGTCCTTAGAGTAGAGTTTCGTTATAACGTTAAAAAGTGTTGTTTTCCCTGCCCCGTTTGGTCCTATAAGGGCTTTTATTTCGCCCTTTTTTATATAAAACGAGACGTTGTTGACAGCTTTTATTCCGCCAAAGCTTTTGGTCACGTTTTCTATAGACATTATGGCATCTACTTTATCCATGAAAACAGCCTCTTCATGCCGTTTGGAATTACCATCATTGCAAATATAAGCAACAAACCGTTAACTATAGGCCAATAATCCTCAATAGATGTCAATATGTTGGGTAAAACCGAAAGTATGATTGTTGTGAAAAATATTCCGAAGAAATTGCCCATACCTCCTATGACAACCATCACTATATAGTCTATGGATTGTGTAAGTCCGAAAGACGAAGGAGATATGAAACCTATATAAAATGCATAAAGAGCGCCGGCTAAAGATGCATAAAATACGCTTACCGTGAAGATGAATACTTTGTACATATGCACATTTACACCAAACGCATATGCTGCATTCTCTTTTGATTTTATGGCTTTATATGCTCTGCCGAATCTGGATTCCACAAGATTGACAGATAGCAGTATAAGCAGAAATGTGACTGGCCAGATAAAGAAGTAAAATTTTGTTTCATTATCGAGCATAAATCCGAAGAGAGACAGCATCGGCATACCTGAAAACCCCTGCGGACCGCCTGTTAACTCCACGTAGTTATTCACTACAATGTGAATTATTTCTCCTATTGCGAGTGTTGCCATAGCGAGGTAGTGACTTTTTAATTTTAGGGTTGGGTAGCCTATTATTGCTCCGAACAGCGATGATACCAAAACAGCAATAAAAATTGCCGCCCAGGGATTAATGCCGAGTTTAACCGATAGAAGCGAAGATATATATGCTCCAAGGGCAACGAAACCTGCATGCCCAAGCGATATCTGTCCGGCAAAACCAAGAAGAAGGTTTAATCCGGTAACGACTATCAGGGTTAACGCTGCCATTGAAAGCATATTTAAGATGAAGGGATTTTTTATAACAACCCCGACCGCCATAGTTAATATGAAAAGCAGAAGTAAAAAAGTTTTTTTATTCATATTCTCTCAATGTCCTTGGAAGCAAAAAGTCCTGACGGCTTAACGAATAAAACCAGTATCATAATTAAAAATGCTATAAGGTCTTTGTAAGAGGAGGAAATATATCCCGCAGACAAAGACTCCGCAACCCCTATTATCAATCCTCCGATTAGAGCCCCGTTGTTGTTTCCGAATCCACCGACAACACAAGCTGCAAAACCTTTAAGCCCGAACATTATGCCCATATCATACTGAACAAAACTAATCGGAGCTATAATTGCGCCGGCTAAAGCTCCTATAAATCCGCTTATGGCAAAAGAGCTCATCTGAACCAAACCAACATCTATACCAAACAGCCTTGCAGCCAAGGAATTCATGGAAACAGCCTGCATTATTTTGCCTGAAAGCGTTTTCTTTAAATAAAAATAGAGCAAAAAAGCAAGCACAAGGGTTGAAAAAATGACAATTACATATTGAGAAGAAAATACGAGATTAAAAAGACTAACAGAAGAAAAGGAAAGAAACGGTTTTACGGGATGGGCGTTTTTATCAACAAGTATGCCGACGATGCCTCTTATTGTGATAGATATGCCTATAGTCATAATTATCAAAGATAGTTCCGTTGCATTTTTTGTTTTTGCTATAAATAATCTGTGGATTAAGACCGCAATCAATGATACAACAGTTGCGCTTATAAGCAGAGAAATGCCTATCGGAAGAGATTGTTTAAGCAGTAAAAACTCAATTATACCGCCAAGCATAAGAAATTCTCCCTGGGCAAAGTTGACAATCTTTGTTGTAGAATATATTACATTGAATCCTATGGCAACAAGAGCATATATTGAGCCGGATATTATACCGTTTATCAGGTATTGAACGAATTCTCCTATTTTTTACCCTCCTGTTTTTCGGCTTCTTTGAGGAACAATTGAGATGTTTGTGAGTCTATGTTGCAGAAATGAACCTCTTTGACTGTCTTTGCTTCTTGTAAAAACTTCACTGTTTCGGAAAATATTATTTGCACTGCTCGTTCTTTTGGAAATCCAAAAATACCTGAGCTTATGGCAGGTAGAGCTACGGAATTTATTCCTTTTTCATCGGCAAGTTTCAAAGCACTCGAAACGGCACTTTTTAATTTGTTATTCTCATCGCCTTCTCCCCAAACAGGACCTACGGTATGTATGACGTATTCGGCTTTTAAGCTGCCGGCACTTGTTATGGCAGCGCTACCGGTAGGAATATAGCCTATTTCGTCACTCTCTTTTTGTATAATCTGCCCACCTTTTCTGACTATGGCTCCAGCCACACCACCACCGTGTTTAAGATGGGAGTTTGCAGCGTTTACGATAGCTTGCGTATCTTCGTCGGTTATGTCGCCTTGAACAACTTTAAGCACTTTTCCGTTAACATTCATCGTTTTAAGGAGTTTCATAATTTAACCTCCTATATTCGTTTTTTATTAACGAAATTTTCCTTTAATTGCCTAAAATACATACCTGATACAACCTTTGAGGCGGGATACGGCAAAAAGGAAGAGTAGTATCTTATCCTGTTTTTCAATGATGGTTTTTTATTAATGCTTTTGCTGATTTTAAGTGCTTTTTTCATATACATTCCAGCCTTTTTATTTTCACCGTAATAGAGTAAACCCTTGGCATATCTGCTGTAGTTTTTTACTAAAGACTCCATGGCTATATCCTTTATGTCGGGTGTTAACTTCTTTAAGTTTCTATTGACAAAATCCTCCAAAGACAGAGCCTCTGCCCTCCATTCGTTAAGAGGAGTTGACAAACTATATCCTCTTTCCCTTTTTAAAACAAGCGGCTCGTCCAAAAAAAGGAGATATCCGAATTTCAATATTCTCACAAGCAGGTCGAAATCTTCCGCACCGACAAAAAAATCTCTGAAAAGACCGGCTTTCAATATATATTTTCTAAATACAACCGTATTGCTCGGAGAAATAATAGAGCCCTCCTTCAATATCCATTTTAAATCAATTCTGTTGTTATCGGGCTTATTTTTTTCGTATCTTATGCTGGTTTTACCGTCAATATAGACTTCCGTTCTGTTGGTAATTACGCCTATAGCATTTCTATCCCTTTCTAAAGCAGAAATAACTTTCTCTAAGTAGTGCTTATCCCATCTGTCATCATCGTCCAAAAAAGCGACAAGAGGGCAAGAGCAGTACTCAAAAGCCATATTTCTCGACAAACTCTGTTTTACGTTTTCGTGTTTTAAATATATGATATTATCTTTATGCTTATGCTCTTTTTCCATCATTTCATCCGTTTTGTCGGTTGAACCGTCATCTGATACTATAATCTTAATATTTTTATAGGTTTGATTGAGTATGCTCTCTATCGCTTCTTTAAGCAGTTTTTTTCTGTTGTATGTAGATATTATAACGTCAACACACAATTCCATTTTTACCCCTTGTCAGATTCAAAACGTCAATAGTTTTTCTATTCTATCAACAACAACCTCTATATCAAGGTTTGTTTTTATCGTTTTTATCGAGTTATTACAGCAGTCTTCTCCCTTAATCAGCTTATTATAAACGGTTTTTATTCCTTTGGCTATACTTCCTGCACTTGTATCGGTTATTATTACGTCTTCTTCATCTTTAGCAATCTCTCCAACGCCTGTCTCATTTGTTGCTACAGTAGGTATGCCGCAAGCCATAGATTCTATGGCAACATTATCAAATCCGCCTTTTTGTGAGGGAATAACGCAAATATCGAACATCGAATATATTTCGGGTGTTACCTCTAAAGCTCCCAAAAATACAACTCTGTCATCTATGCCAAAATTGTTCACCATTCTTTTAAGCTTACCTTTCATAGAACCGTCACCCACAAGCACAAGTACGGCATCAATTTTACTTTGATAAAAAGCCTCAATCAAGACATCAGCTCCTTTTGGGTTGTAAAATCTGACAACAGAGCCCACAATAAAATCAAAGTTGTCTATGGAAAATCTCTTTTTTGTTTTATTTTTGGTATCTTTGTCTAAAGGCTTAAAATACCAGGTATCAATGGGGTTGTAAATGATAGCTACCTTATCTTCTACTTCAGGCAAGACTCTAAGTATGTTTTGTTTAACTTTTATGGAGTTAGCTATATAAAATTTGCTCTTATTTGTAAATTTTTTCATAAATACTTTCCTGTGGCGTTTCTTTTCCCATTTCCATTGAGTTGAGCCTATAAATGTTATGATGGGTAAATTTTTACCCAAAAGAGCCATCTTAGTTGAATAATCAGCCAAAAATTCAAAAGTAAAAACTACATCGGGAGATATACGGTTAAGTATTTTCCTTAATTTTAGAAATACGTCAACCCTAAAAGACTTTAGAG
>WGCD01000048.1 GCA_015493995.1 Desulfurellaceae bacterium | reverse complement strand
CCTTTAAATATAAGGGTTAGCCCATTTTTCTTTTTTTAAAGACAATTATTTTAAATTTGATACACTAATGAGAACATTTTTAAAAAGGAGAGGTTATGTCTGAAGAGTTTGACAAACTTGTAGGTATAATTAAACGATTAAGGGCTCCCGGCGGATGCCCTTGGGATAGAAAACAGACCCTATACTCCTTAAAACAAAATGTTATAGAAGAGGTTTTTGAGTTTATAGACGCACTTGACAGAAAAGATATTGATAACATCAAAGAAGAACTTGGAGATATGCTGCTGCATATAATTTTTCATTCGGTTATTGCAGAAGAGAACAGTCTTTTTGAGCTAAAAGATGTGATAAACGGTGTATCCGAAAAACTGATAAGACGTCACCCTCACGTATTTAAGGGTTTGAAGGTTAATGGGGTTGAAGATGTTTTGAGAAATTGGGACGAGATTAAACAAACAGAGAAGCATAAACAAGAAACGCACTATTTGGATAATGTGCCCAAGTCTCTTCCCTCGATTGAAAGGGCTTTGAAACTGCAACAAAAAGCAAATAAGGTCGGTTTCGACTGGGAAAATGAACAGGAGTGTTTTGAAAAGGTTAAAGAGGAGTTTGAGGAACTTCAAGAAGCTATCGACAGCAAAGATAAAAACAGCATAGAAAGTGAGATTGGGGATTTGATTTTTGCTCTTATAAACCTGTCGAGATTTTTCAATATAAACCCGTCTGAAGCCTTGAGGAAAACATCCTTGAGGTTTGAAAACAGGTTTAACTGCATTGAAGACAGCCTGAAAAAAGAAGGCAAAACCTTAAAACAGGCCGGTTTGGAAGATATGGAAAAAAGGTGGCAGAAGTGCAAAGAGTACGAAAGCAAGAAGTACTAAAAAGCTGTTATGTCAATTCTATCCACTCTCCACCTGTCAACTCTTCCAATTCCTCAGGATTAAATTCAAATACGGCAAACGGTGTTCCGGCGGCAGCCCAAATGGAGTCGTATTTTTTCAAATCTTTATCGAGATAGGTTTTTAAAGGCTTTATATGTCCTGCAGGCGGTATGCCCCCAATCGAAAAACCCGTTTGTTTTTTGACAAAGTCCGCATCCGCTTTTTTGATTTTCAAACCTGCTGCAAGCTCGAACTTTTTTATATCCACTCTGTTTATGCCAGATGCAACTATTAAAACGGCTTCATGTGTATCCGCATCTTCGAAAATAAGGGATTTTGCAATCTGTGCAACACTGCACCCGATTGAATCTGCCGCCTCTTTTGCCGTTCTTGTAGAAGATGGCAGTTCCATAACATTAAACGAGAAACCTTTTTTATCAAGGAATTCTTTAACCCTTGCAGCGCTTGCACTGAGTTTTGATGTCATAATACACCTTCTTTAACACTAAAATTCACTATAAAATTTGCAATTTTAAAGCAACCCCTTTTCAATCTTCAGGTTTAAAATATTTGTACTTTTCTACTTCAAATAATAGACAACGTTTGTAACAACCCTGACCTTTTTTATATAGGGTGTATTACTGTCCCTGTTTGTAATCGAAAAATAGCCCTGTTTTGCACTTTTTATGCCGTTTAGCTGTGAATTTGAGTCCATCGCAAACTTTATCGCTGCCCTTTTGGCATTTCTGGTTGCCTCTTCAATCATCTGAGGCTTTATCGAATTCAGCTTTGTATAGATATAGCTTGTTTGAAATTTTAGATTGCTAGCCATAACGCCTTTTTCATTTAGCTTAAACAGTTTTTTGCCGAGGTTAATCGTTTTGTCAACCTGTTTCGTGTATAAGGTTATAACAGCCCTTCCGACATACCTGAAACGGGCGTTGGAGTTGTACCCTTGAGCGAAATTATCGGTTATCTGAGGAGATGATATAAATATTTCGCTGTCTTCAAAGCCTTGATTTTTTAAAAAATTTATAACTACATCTTTGTCGTTGCTTATTTTTTTATAAAGTTGTATCGGGTTGTTGTCCGCAACCGAAAATTCTATGGGATATATGGCTATATTGGCTTTTACCTGACGCTCCGCAAGCCCTTTAACAGAAACTGTTCTGTCCATATTTTTAATTTTTACAGCCGTTGTTGAAATAAGATACCCGAACCCCACCAAGCCCGCAGCAATTAACAAACCTAAAAGAAAATCTCCGAATGTAGAGCCTTCCCTTCTCATAGATTCACCTCCATGCCTTTTTCAGCACCTTCCCAGTGCAAAATTGTTAATTTAAGTTTAACGCCTTCGGCATAACCGCCTATTCCGTTTTTTGCCACTATTCTGTGACAGGGAACAAGAAATGTAAACGGATTTGCGTTGAGCATCTTCGCGACGGCTCTTGCGTATCTAACATCACCGAAAACAATTTTACCGGCTTGAGAATATGAATGCGTCTCTCCGGTCTTTGTGCCTATTAAAAATTTGTAAAGTGCATAGGATTTTCTTGTTTTGTCGAAATTTATCAAAGAGTAATCAAACAAAGAAAGGTCACGCTTATCAAAAACTCCCTCAAGCAAGCTTTTCAAACCGCCGCTTAAAGCAGCACCGTCTTTTCGGTGAGAAAAAACTATTTTGTTTATCAATTTTCGTTCTATGTCAAATATAAGAAAATTGTCAAACGGAGTTTCAATAAAATAACTACTCAAACACTATCCTTATGTGATAAATGGAGCTTACGACATCCTCTTGCAATTTCTTAACCATATTTTCAAACTCTTCAAAAGAGACCTTCTTATATTCAACAAGCGGGTCTTTCTGCCCGTATCCTCTCAAGCCAACGGCATCCCTTAAATAATCCATATTTCTCAAATGTTCACGCCACAATGTATCAACAATCTGAAGCATAATTTGCCTTTCTAAGTTCCGCATCTCCTCTTCGCCGATAATCTCTTCCTTTTGATTATATTCGTCTATAAGTTCCTTGATTATGTTTTCCAGAAGTTTATCTCTTCTTTTTGTTTTTGAAAGCTCCTGTGTATCAATATCAAACGTTTTATTAAATATTCTCTTCATCTCCTTATTGAAATGCTCAACATCCCAGTTTGTGGGGTCTGCGTTTTGAGGCAGATATGTATAGGCAACATCATAAACAATCGATTCAATGTAGCTCAAAATATCGTCTTTGAGATTCTCACCTTTCAATATGCTGTGTCTTTGCTCGTATATAACGCTTCTTTGCTTATTCATAACATCGTCGTATTCCAAGAGGTTCTTTCTTATGTCAAAGTTGTATGCCTCAACCTTCTTCTGGGCATTTTCTATCGCCTTGGTTATCATCTTGTTTTCAATAGCTTCACCCTCTTCAACGCCGAGCTTGTCCATAATAAACTGTATCTTTTCCGAGCCGAAAATTCTCAATAAATCGTCCTCTAAGGATAAGAAAAATCTCGACTCACCCGGGTCGCCCTGTCTTCCCGACCTACCCCTCAACTGATTATCAACCCTTCTTGATTCGTGGCGTTCAGTACCGAGAATAAACAGTCCGCCTAAATTTTTTGTTTCATCGGTCAATTTAATATCGACACCCCTACCCGCCATATTGGTTGCTATTGTTATCCTCCCACGTTCTCCAGCGTGAGCGATTATCTCAGCCTCTTTTTCGTGGTGTTTGGCGTTTAAAACGGTGTGCGGTATCCTTTTTTTCATTAAATATTTATGGAGTTCCTCCGATTTTTCAACACTTGTTGTGCCGACTAAAACAGGCTGCCCTTTTTTGTATCGCTCTTCAAGCTCCTTGATAATTGCATTGACCTTCTCCTTATGGGTTTTAAACACAAGGTCGTTATAATCCTTTCTCTGTAATGGTTTGTTCGTCGGTATTTCAACAACCTCAAGGTTGTATATTTCGTGAAACTCTCTCGCTTCCGTTACAGCTGTTCCTGTCATTCCAGCCAATTTCTCATACATCCTGAAGTAGTTCTGAAACGTTATGGAGGCAAGCGTTTGGGACTCCTTTTGAATCCTCAAATGTTCTTTTGCCTCAATTGCCTGATGCAGTCCGTCTGAGTATCTTCTATCGGGCATAAGCCTTCCGGTAAACTCATCAACAATGATGGCTTTGCCGTCTTTCACTATGTAGTCTTTATCTCTTACATACGCCGTGTGGGCTTTTAAAGCCTGGTTTATCATCTGAAGAATTTCTATATTCTCCGCATCGTAGAGATTGTCCAACTTTAAAATTTTCTGCAACTTCTCTATTCCGCTGTCGGTTAGGGTTGCATTTTTGGTTTTTTCGTCAACCTCATAATCTTTTTCGTTCAATTGCCTGACGGCTTTATCCAATTTATAGTACAAAGAAGATGGTCTGTCGGCAGCGCCGGATATAATCAAAGGCGTTCTTGCCTCGTCTATCAATATTGAGTCAACCTCGTCAACTATTGCATAATAAAAATTTCTCTGGACATACTCATCCAAAGAAAAACTCATATTGTCTCTCAAATAATCAAATCCGAATTCACTGTTTGTTCCGTAGGTTACATCGGCTTTATAGGCTTCCTGTCTTGTGCATGCGGAAAGCTTAACCGTGTATTTTTTCTCATCGTCCCACTCCACCAAAAAAGAGTTGTTCTGCTGCTGTATTACCCCGACACTAAAACCCAAAAACTTAAAAATAGGCGCCATCCACAAAGCATCTCTCTTTGCCAGATAATCGTTTACAGTAACAAGGTGCACACCTTTTTTTGTAATTGCATTAAGAACAAGAGGCAGCGTTGCAACAAGCGTCTTTCCTTCGCCTGTTTTCATCTCTGCAACCATTCCCTTGTGGAGTATGTATCCGCCTATGAGTTGAACGTCAAAATGTCTCATATTCAGCGTTCTTTTGGCAACCTCTCTTGTTATGGCAAACGAATCAACGAGAATTTTATCCAAGTCACCCTTATCTTCGTATATGCTTCTTAAATCATCCATTCTTTGTTTCAGCTGCTCGTTTGAAAGCGAGCTAATCTCGTTTTCCTTATCGTTAATTTTGTTTACATAGGGTTTAACGGATTTTAAAATTCTGTCGTTTTGCGTTCCGAAAACTTTTTTTAACACACTGCCAATCATAAATTTTTTCAAACCTCCACAATGTTAGTGATATTGTATTGTATGTAAAAGCTTAACCGTGTCAATAAAAAATGGAAATTAGCTCTAAAAAACCGCTAAAGCAGGCAGTTAAAAAGTTTATTGCAGTTGGTTTTTAAAAATCAAACATTGGCAGAGACGCTTTAAATCTTTTGCCAAAATTGCCATTATGTGTAAAATACCTAAAAAATTAAGGGGAATGCAGATGAGCTGGAGATGGAAAGACGAAAACAAATCTTTTGAGATTGGAAAAAATTTTATTATTGCCCCACCGTGGGTTAAAACCGAAAAAGAAAAGATAACCTTTGTTGAGGGTGAATCCTTCGGAACAGGCGTGCACGAAACAACCATAAGCTGTATTGAGATTTTGGAGGATATGGATTTAAAAGGAAAAAGCGTTCTTGATATAGGTGCGGGGAGCGGGATTTTATCCATTGCAGCCTTAAAACTCGGTGCAAAAAAGGCTGTCGGGTTTGATATAGACAAAAAAGCGGTTTTGGAGTGCAAGGAGAATGCAAAGCTAAACTCTGTTAAGGGTTTGGACTGTTTCAGAGCCGACAGCGCAAAAAATATAAACGGCAAGTTCGACCTTGTATTTGCCAACATTTTTTTCGATATTATACTCTCAATGAAAGACGATATAGACAGACTAACCGATAAAGGAAGCTATATCCTGCTTTCTGGTATAGTCTGGGAGGAAAACTTTACGGTTAAGTCGGCTTTTGAAAGGCTCGGCTTCGGTGTTGTTAAAAATCTGTTTCTTAACGACTATACAACCATTCTGCTTAAAAAATAGGGGTGTTTTTATGGATTTGAAAAAGGAATTGGAGATAAGAGGTTTAAAAATAGAAGAGTATGAACTTCTGAAAAAGAAATTAAACAGAGAGCCTACAGATATAGAGCTTGACATAGCCGGTGCTATGTGGAGTGAACACTGCAGCTATAAATCGTCAAAAGCGCATCTGAAAAAATTCCCGACAACCGGCAAATATGTTGTTATAGGACCCGGCGAAAATGCCGGCGTGGTTGATGTAGGAGACGGATATGTTGCAGCATTCAAGATGGAGTCACACAACCACCCGTCGTTTATTGAGCCATACCAAGGGGCTGCAACGGGAGTCGGCGGAATATTGAGAGATGTTTTTACGATGGGTGCAAGACCTGTTTTAAACCTCGATGCCCTGTTTTTCGGACATCCCGATTATGAAAAAACCAAGTTTCTTGTTGACGGCGTTGTCAGGGGTGTTGGTGATTACGGAAACTGTGTCGGTGTACCAACAATCGGCGGTCAAACAACCTTTGATGAATGCTACAACACAAATAATCTCGTTAATGCTTTTACGCTTGGAATCGGCAAAAAAGATAAAATATTTTTGGGTGTTGCCAAAGGTGTTGGTAACCCTGTATTTTATGTCGGCTCAAAAACAGGGAGAGACGGAATACACGGCGCTACAATGGCATCGGCATCGTTTGACGAAAACTACGAAGAAGAGCGACCCGCCGTTCAGGTAGGCGACCCGTTTACAGAAAAACTTTTGCTTGAAGCCTGTCTTGAGTTAATGGAAAAAGATGTGATTGAGGGCATTCAGGATATGGGTGCTGCCGGCTTGACATCGAGTTCGTTTGAAATGGCTGAAAGGGGAAAGGTCGGACTGAATATTTATCTTGACAGGGTTCCCGTTAGAGAAAAAATGACACCAAACGAAATAATGCTGTCAGAATCCCAAGAGAGAATGCTCATTATTGCAAAAAAGGGCAAAGAGGATGAAGTAAAAAAGATTTTTAATAAGTGGAGTTTGGATGCCGAAGTAATCGGAGAGGTCACAGAGGATAAAAGAATAAAGCTGTTTTGGGATAATAAGCTTGCTGCCGAGATAGACGTTTCTTTAATGGTCGATAATGCACCGGTTTACAACAGACTGATAAAAGAACCCGAATATATTAAAGATATAGAGAATTTTGATTTTGAAACCCTAAGGGAACCTGATGATTATAATGATGTATTGTTAAAACTAATATCATCACCCGATTTAAGCAACAAGCATCTTTTGTATGAGCAGTATGATGCAACAGTTCAAACAAATACAATATTAAAACCCGGAAGCGATGCTGCCGTTATCAGAATAAAAGAAACGGGCAAAGGGATAAGTGCAACAACCGATGTAAACCCAAGGTATGTTTACATAAATCCCTACAAAGGTGCGCGCCTTGCGTTTATTGAGGCATACAGAAATCTGATTACGGTCGGCTCAAAACCAATAGCTATAACCGACTGTTTGAATTTCGGCAATCCCGAAAACTCTGAGATTATGTGGCAGTTTGCAAAAGCAACGGACGGTTTGGCTGATATATGCAAAAGTATGGACGTTCCTGTCGTAAGCGGCAATGTCAGTTTTTATAATGAAACGGCAGGCACGAATATCTATCCCACACCGACAATCGGAATGGTGG
>WGCD01000047.1 GCA_015493995.1 Desulfurellaceae bacterium | reverse complement strand
GAGCTATGTTTATAATTACACCAATGGTTCCCTGGCTTCAAAACCTCCATATGTCGTTTTTTCCGGCTCTAATCATAGCCGGCTTGGTGACGGCTTTTGTCGGTTTTTTGCTCGGATTTCCCGTATTTAGGGTTAGAGGCGACTACCTTGCCATAGTTACCTTAGGATTCGGTTTGACAATCAGGGTTGTTGCAAACAACACAATTTCCATTACAAACGGTGCTTTAGGATTGAAAGGAATAGCAAACTACACAAATATCTGGTGGTGCTGGGGATGGGCTGTTTTTGCCATGGTTGTGATTATGAGAATAGTTAACTCCGAATTCGGAAGAGCAATGAAAGCAATCAGAGACGACGAAGATGCTGCAATTGCTATGGGTATAAACACATTTTGGATAAAGATGATTGCTTTTGTTGTTGCGGCTTTCTTTGAGGGTGTCGGCGGAGGTTTGCTGGCTCATCTCATTACGGTCATATCACCGACTATGTTCACATTCTTCCTGACATTCCAACTGCTGATAATAATAGTTGTCGGCGGATTAGGAAGTATGACTGGAACGGCTTTGGCAACACTGCTTGTTATCTGGGGTTCTGAGCTTTTGAGGGTTGTGGAGCAGCCTATGAATATATTAGGGCTTCATATACCAGGAATTCCAGGTATGAGAATGGTTGTGTTTGCTCTGTTGCTCATTATCATAATGATTTTTGCAAGGGAAGGAATTATGGGGCAAAAAGAGTTTTCCTGGGACAAGCTGTTTAACCTATTTAAAAAGAATAAAGTGGCTCAAAAATGAATGTAGCTTTAAGATGTGATAAAATAACGATGAAATTCGGCGGTTTAACGGCTGTCAATGAATTTTCGGTAGATGTACCTGAAAAAGAAATTTACGGTTTAATAGGTCCTAACGGCGCAGGTAAAACAACCGTGTTCAATATGATTACAGGTAATCTGCAGCCGACATCCGGTGTTGTCTATTTCAAGGACACTCCTTTAACGGGTTTAAAACCCTATAAAATTGTCTCATTGGGGATGGCAAGGACATTTCAAAACATCAGGCTGTTCACAAACCTTAGTGTTTTGGAGAACGTTTTAACAGGGTTTCACCACAAATTACAGTACAATATAATAAACACGGTTCTAAGAACTCCAAGATTCTCAAAAAACGAGAAGTTGATGAAAGAAATGGCTATGGAGCTTCTTGAGAGAGTAAACCTGAGAGAACATGCCGACTTTAAAGCGAGTGAGCTCCCATACGGGGACAGAAGAAAGGTTGAGATAGCAAGAGCATTAGCAACCGGACCAAAGCTGCTGCTATTGGACGAACCGGCAGCCGGAATGAACCCTCAGGAAACTCTCGATTTAATGTATTTTATAGAAGAAATCAGAGAAAAGTTTGATTTGACAATATTTTTGATAGAGCACGATATGAAATTCGTTATGAATTTATGCAGACGCATCTCGGTTTTGGACCATGGTGTAAAAATAGCCGAAGGAGCTCCTGAAGATATTCAGAAGAATCCGGATGTTATAAGGGCTTATTTAGGAGACATCGATGCTTAAAGTTAAAGATTTAAATGTTTATTATGGTGTTATACACGCAGTAAAAGGCATATCCTTTCACGTGCCTGAGGGAAAAATAGTCACACTCATAGGCTCAAACGGGGCGGGTAAAAGCAGCACCCTAAAGGCAATTTCAGGACTTGTAAAACCGAAAGGCAGCATTGTTTTTTTGGGTAACGATATAGCAAGAAAGCCCGCACACAGAATAACAAACAGCGGAATATCTCTTGTTCCCGAAGGAAGACGCGTTTTTGTTAATCTGACAATACAGGAAAACTTGAGAATGGGCGGATTTAACAGAAAAGTTTCAGAGTTAAACGAACTCTATGAACAGATGTACAAGCTGTTTCCAATCTTGAAGGAAAGGGCTTCTCAAAAAGCCGGTACGCTTTCCGGAGGTGAGCAGCAGATGCTTGCAATTGCAAGGGCTCTTATGAGCGAACCGTCCTTACTGATGCTTGATGAACCAAGCCTCGGTCTTGCACCCAAAATAGTTGCTGAAGTGTTTGATATATTAAAATCTCTTAACAAAAAAGGTGTAACAATTCTGCTTGTTGAGCAAAATGCAGCTCAGGCTTTAAAACTGGCTGATTATGCTTACGTTCTTGAAAACGGTGTTATAACGCTTGAGGATGAAGCAAAGGCGCTTCTAAACAACGAACAGGTTAGAAAAACCTATCTGGGCGAGTCTTAAAAGTAAATTGCGGTGCGATGGTCGTATCGGCTTTCGCACCGTTTGAAATTATTTTTTACTTGTCTTTTTTTCCTTTATGTTCTATAAATAAAACATTATGAAACTCGGTGAAAAAATTAGGAATGTTCGCCTTGAAAAACATATGACTTTGAGAGATTTAAGCAAGAAATCCGGCTGCTCTTTGGGATTTTTATCTCAGGTGGAAAGAGACAAAGTGTCTCCCACAATTTCAAGCCTCAGAAAGATTGCCGATGCTCTAAATATTAATATCATAAGCCTGTTTGAAGAAGAGCGAACGGTTGATTCAATAGTTGTAAGAAAAAACAACAGGGGCAAATTTGAAAACAAACGCTCAAAAGTTAAATACGAACTTTTAAGACCTCGCTTTTCCGATACAACTATTGAGGCTTTGTATATGTATCTTGAGCCAAAGGCATCAAGCGGCACATCTCCCCACTCTCACGACGGCGAGGAACTTGTTATTGTTATTAATGGAGAGATAAAAATAGAGGTAGGCGGAAAAACATATCTGTTAAAAGAAGGGGATTCTGCTGTCTATAAATCGAATACACCTCACAGATGGGCTAACCCTTCGAATAAAACCACTGAGGTTATATGGATTAACCATCCGCCAACATTTTAATTTAACCTCAACTGCCAATCAAGCTTTGAAACCTATATCAAAATAAAACTATCAGTCTAATAATGCTTGATATTTAACCCTTGAGACTGTCTTTAATCAACTTTACAAAATCCATTATGTCTTTTTTGGTTGTATTAAAAGAGGTAACCCACCGTACAGCGCCTTTTCGTTCATCAACTACGTAAAAAAAAGATTTTTCCTGAACTTTTTTTACGGCTTCTTTAGGCAAAACGGCAAATACCTCGTTGGCTTCAACCGGATAGATAATCTTAATTTTATCTATCTTTCTTATCTCCCGTTCTAACAATTCAGCCATATCGTTTGCGTTTTTTGCGTTTTGAAACCACAGGTCGTTTGATAAATATTCCAAAAACTGCGCAGACACATAACGCATCTTTGAATAGAGCTGCATAGTTTGTTTGTGTAAAAATTTTACATACTTTGTTAAAGATTTATTAAAGAAGATAACAGCTTCGGCAATCATCAGCCCGTTTTTGGTTCCGCCGAAAGATAGAACATCCACACCTGCATCCTTTGTGAATTCTTTAAAATCCAATCCTAAAGAGACGGCAGCGTTGGATATTCTTGAGCCGTCCATATGGACGAGCAAATTATTTTTATGGGCAAATGAGGTTATCTCTTTTATCTCTTCTTTTGTATATACGCAGCCCAGCTCGGTTGCTTGCGTTATGGAGACAACTTTAGGCTGTACGTGGTGTTCATCTCCCACACCGACCAAAACCTTTTCAATGGACTTCGGGGTTATTTTACCGCACTTTTGAGGCAGCGTGACAATTTTACAACCCGTAAACCTCTCCGGTGCTCCGCACTCATCGATATTTATATGTGCGGTTTTTGCCGTTATAACAGCCTCGAAGGGTTTAAGCATACTGCTTAAAGAAAGAACGTTTGCAGCCGTTCCGGTTAGAACAAAAGCAACATCTATATCCTGCCCGAATAACTCTTTAAATTTCTCTTTGGCTTTTTTTGTCAACTCATCGTCACCGTAGCCCAAACAGTCACCCCTATTGGCTTCCTCAATTGCCTTTATAATCGACGGATGAACAGGTGCGTTATTGTCGCTTGCAAAGGATTTAAACATCAAAACCTCCGTTTTTTCGGCGTATTGTAACGAAAAAAATGATTTATACAAGCATAATCTCTAAAAAAAGGGGTGCCGTTAAAAATCTACAAAATAAAGGATTATAATACAAAAACAGAACAAAAAGCCCTTTGAGATATCAACCCCAAAGGGCAAAAAACAGAATAGTACCCTTATTGTTTAAACAGCTTTAAATCTACAATCTGTAACCCCCCTACACCGTCGGACACATATAAATACCTGCCATCCGGAGAGACTGTAACTGAATACGCCTCATCCGGCATAGGTATATTATCAATGACCTTAGGATTCTTAGGCTCAGAGACATCAACTATGGTAAGTCCGTTACTGGTTGCAGTATAGGCATGCTTGCCGTCCGAAGACAGTGCTACATTATTAGAGACTCCCGGTATGCTGCAGTCTGCAATTTCACTTTTGTTGTCAATGTCCACAATCCTCAATCCGTAAGTACCGTCTGCCACATAGGCATATTTGCCATATACTGCCACGCCGTATGCATCTCCACCAGAAAGCGATACAGTGCTTACGCTTAAATTATCCAAACTTACAATCTTCAATCCGGTAGAGCCGTCTGCCACATAGGCATATTTGCCATATGCTGCCACGCCGTATGCATCTCCATCTGAGAAAGACACGGTTTTTACACTTAAATTGTCTAAATTAACAATCTTTAATAATCCGCCAGAACCATTTGAGCCGTCTGCCACATAGGCATATTTATCGTCAGGTGAAATTGTTATGCTGTGCGGATGAGAACCTGTTC
>WGCD01000046.1 GCA_015493995.1 Desulfurellaceae bacterium | reverse complement strand
ATCCTTATCTCCTATAGCCACGATGCCTTCTGTCGCACCGAGCCCGTGCTTTGCAGATATCAAAACGGAAAGGCTTTGTGAATGATTAACAGCTCTATTTTCAAGTTGAAAAGTTTCAAGTCCGTTTGAGCCGTTGTGTGTCGCAAAAAAAAGAGTGTTTTTATCAAAATGCTCAGGTATGAAAGTTATGCTAAAAGGATGGATTATTGCAAGTTCTCTTTTTGGCAGGCTGATTTTAATATAAACCCTGATTTTATCCTTGAATATCTCGTATTCTCTAAAAAAATCCGCCTCTTTTTCGTGGCAGGTTGTCTTAATTTTTACTGTGTCATTCGTTTTATCTGTTAAATAATCTGTTTCGCACAAGTTTGTGATTTTATGTTCTCCGGGTTTTTCGATTATCGAGTGAAAAGAAAAAAAATCAGCACCGAGAGATATGTCATCGTAATAGCCGTGAGTAAGAGTGCCTATCAGGGGTTTGTCGGATTTGTTTTTAAGTATAAAACTTTTAACAGTTAAGCCCTTTTTTTTATTAAAAGTTACCTTTAAATTATCCGTTTCTACTGTGTAATGTAAAAGGTTATCCCATATTTTGTAATCTGTTTTTAGTGCATTATCAACAACGAAGCGTACAGGCTTTGCACCCCGTTTTTTCACAAAGTTGTTCAACTCTTTTTCAAACTTTTTCCATCTTGTTTGTGTTATATGCGTTCTAAAATCGCTTGATGCAAAATACAAAAGTTTTTTCCAATCATCTTTTGTGAGTGTGTCTTTTTTAAACTCTTCTAAAAGTCTATAAATTTTTGTATTTATTTCCAAATCGTCTCTACCGGTTAAAGCCCAGCGGTTTATATTGTATTTTTCTTGCTTTTTTACAGGTATCGGTTGTTGGGGCGACTCAAGATTTAGGACATTGTTTTGCTTATATTTTAAGGCATCTTTTGCAAATACAAACTTAAACCCTCTGTTTTTAAGCACACAAAAAAGTTTTTCTATACGTTTCCATTCGTTTGTTTTAATGTTTGCTTCGGTTTCATATCTTCCCGGTCTGAAATTAAAGATTTCTGCATCATTTGCATAGAGAGGAAAAAATCTTGCTTGTTCGTCATTGTGAGAATTGAGATATTCTACATACTCTTTTATGAGAATCTCTTTATGAGTATATCTTTGAAACTTCTGAAATGCTATTGAATCCGCCCAGATTACAGGTATTTCTCTTTTTATACCTTTTGCAACTTGCGGGAAATAGACCCAATCCTTGTTCCACTCCTTGTGAAACCTATACGGATTGTTCCACTCCATTATTATGGCTTTATAACCTGCCTCTCTGTAAACATCGACCAAACCTTTAGAGTACGCCATTTCATTAACGAGAGCTATCTTTGGTCTAACGCCAAGAATGCTTTTGTAAACCTCAATACCAATCAATTGATTTTGAATGTTTAATTTATACGGCATTAGCGGTCCTATGATTTGCGAATATCCGCTTCCTATAAGCTCAACCTTCTTATCTTTTAGGAGTTGTTTAAACTGCTCAGCCCAGTGCGGGTCTGTATGCTCAATTATTTCAAGCGTTAATCCGCTCAACTCTATGCTTATATGAAACCCTTTTTTTGCAATCTCAAGCAGCGGATAGTAACATTTGCGAATTATATCCTGTCTTTGTTCTTCCTCTATGGACGAGTACATTAAATTTAGGTGAAAGAGTGTGTAAAAGCTAAGCATTATTCTATCTCAACAACAATATCATTATAGGCTTGCTTTATGAGTTTTTGAACATTTTCTTTCTTGTCAGAGGTTATTATGAAAAATCCCAATCTTTCCGGATGCGATTTTACTGGATAATTGGCAGTATCCCCAGTTTTATAGTAAAAATCGTATGCAACTATATCTTTACTCGTTTTAAACCATTCAGGGAATTGAAGTATTTTAATAACTCCTTTTTTGTATGGAAATATATATCTCAAAGAAACATATTTTTCCAACTTGTATTTCAAGTTTTCTGAATCAATCTTCTTACCTAATGACATAAGTATTGCATACTTTAGAAAATCTACACCGGTGTTTAGGGGTATTTCAATAGATGAAAAATGCCCACCGGATAGTCTTAGAGCAACCTCAATCACAAAAATTTTACCTTCATGAACTACCAAATCACCCTTTATTACACCGTTTTTTACACCGAAGGCTTTTGCGCACTTTGAGATTTGCTCGTCTATCTTTTCTCTTTGTTTATTGGTTAAAAGCGGTGGCAAATCGCCGCCATTTTCTATTATGAAGGGCACAAATTTATCTAAAAATTCGTAATTTCTTTCAGATAGCCCTACAGTATATACTTTGCCATTAACTATAAAACTCTCAGAGCTTATTTGCATGCCGTCTAAGAACTCCTCAAGTATCAAATAACCGCCTTTTGAAAGCGATTTAGAATAATTAAATGCCCACTTTAAATCAACAGCCTCTGTTATTCTCAACACACCTCTTGCGCCACTGTTATCAACAGGCTTTAAAACGCAGGGATATCCAAACTCTTTAATTCTTTTTATCAAATCTTCAAATGTTTCAATCTTTGAAAATTTTGGCAGCTTTACACCGTATTTTTCCATTCTCTTCTTGGCTTTATATTTATCTTTGGAGATAAGTGCTGTGTTATAGTCAGTATAGTAACAAACATCTTTAATCTCTGCCGCCTTTGCTAAAATCTCAGGAATGTCAACGCCGAAGGCAATTACGCCGTTAATCGGGTTTTTGTATTCATTTAAAAACTCCTCAACCTCTTTTTCATCCTTAATGTTTACCCTATAAAATTCATCTACAAGCTTTACACCATCAGAAAACTCGTTTAAATCCAGACCAATCGTATATAGCCCCATTTGTTTGGCTTTCTTTATGCCAAAAACCTGGTCTTTGCCAGTGCCGAGAATAAGCAAATTTTTCATAAAAAGTTAAACTCCATGGCTAAATAGCATTCCACCGTTTACATTTATCGTTTGCCCGGTGATATAAGAAGCCTCGTTGCTTATTAGAAAAGCAACAACATTGGCTACCTCTTCCGGTATGGCTATTCTTCCTAAAGGTATATTCTCAACCTTCTTTTTTCCTGTCTCTGTTTGCAATTCTTTTTTAGCCATATCTGTAGCAACGAGTCCTGGAGAAACAGCATTACTCGTTATGCCAAACTTTGAATAAATTTTTGCCATAGAGTGAGTTAAACTAATAAGGCCTGCTTTTGATGCAGCATAATGCACC
>WGCD01000045.1 GCA_015493995.1 Desulfurellaceae bacterium | reverse complement strand
TAAAATTTATGGGTATAAACGAAAAACTGCTTGAAAGGATTGTTGAAGAGGGCAAAAAATAGAAAAATAGCTCCTATTTCAGATAATTTATAAGAACAACGCTTTTGAGTATATCTTTAGCAAAGAAAGTTTTTTATACGTTGTGTTTATCTAAAAAGGTTTCGTATTCGGGGTTAGGATATTTATAGAAACCCTCTTTTGTGCTTAACCCCAGTTTTCCTTTATCCAAAAAATTCTTTTTAACTTTCTCGGCTCTTTCAAAAAGCTCCTTTTTGCCTGTTTTTTTGGCATCCATTAAAATTATATTGTATATGGTTCTTAAACCTATTATATCCATAATACCGAACGGTCCTATTTTGGATTTTGTGCTTATTATCCAAGCCCTGTCAATGTCTCTATAGTCCGCAACATCCGTGAAATATAGGTGTTGTGCCGAAGCAAGCCATGGAATAAGCATTGCGTTTAAAACATACCCCTTTTGTTCTTTGTATATTTTTATGGGAATCATCTCTATCCGTTGCGCAAATTCAACCGTTTTTTCAAAAATATTCTTATCCGTTGTGTCGTGCCCCATAATTTCGGCTATATTTGCCTCCCAAACCGGATTGGCAAAGTGCAGAGCGAGGAATCTCTCCGGTTTTTTTACATAGCTTTTGAGTTTGTTTGGTGTGATTGTAGATGAGTTTGTAGCAATAATCGTACTATCGCTTACATAGTTTGATAGTTGCTCATAGAATTTTTTCTTGCTATCCATATTCTCTGTTATAGATTCTATGACAACAGAAGCATTTGATACTGCGTCTTTTAGGTTTGTGGTATAGTTCAGATTTAAAAAAGGTTTGTCCGTTTTAAATAACTTTGCGTAGTGTTGATGAAAACCCCTGCATCTTTCTATTTTCTCATCATCAATGTCGTAAATTGTAACGTTAAATCCGCACAATGCCGCTTGCCAAGCAATTTGAGAGCCTAAAATGCCTCCGCCGCAAACCGTTACTTTGTCAAATTCCATAAAAAACACCCCAACAGTTTTTTTAATTATACAACCTTTTGCAAATCTTTCAAAGACGATTATTTTATTTTTTTGTATAAAATATGTATAATTTATGGAAGGCCTGCAAGAGGGTTATATTTCAGGTTTTTTTCTAATTTGTACGAGGGATGATTTCTATGCAGATATCCGGTATAGGATTAAACACAAAAGCCGAACTGAAAAATATAAAATCACTGTTTAGGGTAGGAGAAATAATAGAGGTCAAAATAGTAGCCAAAAAGGGAGAGACTCTTTACCTTCTCGAAGCGAAAGGAAATATATTTGAGGGAGTTGCGAACAAAGAGATAGACAGCAGCACTTTGCAAACTGAGATTCAATCTGTTCAACCCGAGGTGGTTATGATAAACCGGGATAAAGACGGCTTGGAGATTAAACTCACCTCTTTTTTAGGCAAAGCTAAGCGCTCAGATTCCAATATTTTAAAGCAGGATGTAAAAAATATTGTTATAAACCAGGCAAAAGCAGACAATAAAGCTGTTGTACTATTTGAAAAGGGCTCTATGCTTGAAGCTGAAATCTTAGGGAAGGGCTCTGATAATACGTACATACTTAAGATAGGCAAAGCTGTTTTTGAGGCGCTTGCCAAATTAGACACACAAAGTATTGGCAGCAAGCTGACATTGCTTGTCGAGAAGGTGACACCTAATATAGTGTTAAGGGTTGTTGGTAGAGATACAGATGTTATTGAATATGTAAAGGGCGGAGTTTCTGTTGCTGTTGAGAGTGCCAAATCGGACATTTCTATTATCTTTGATTCACTATCAGATGTCGAGCAGGCTGTTTATGCTAACGATAAAAAATCGGTTTTGGTAAATACGCAAAAGATACTCGGTGTGATTGAAAATTTGGAAAAGGTTGTTGTTGATGCTAAAGGAGATGTTGAGACCTTAAAACATACTCTTCAAAAAGAGCCTCTTTTGGATGGTGACGAATTCTCAAATTTGAGCAGGAATATTAAAAATCTCTCAAAGGGTGACGCGCAGTTAGCATCGCAGGTGCAAAGAAAAAATTCTGATATTTTAAACAGAAGGAATTCAGCATATGCAAATTATGCTAAAAATACCGAGGCGGTTACGGTTAATAAAAAAACCGACATAAATATTTTGTTAAAATTAATTAATGAATCCGTATCAAATGCGGACGAGAAGGCAGCGAATTTACAAAGCATAATTGAGGACTTTAGCGAAAAAATAGATAAAATAGTGCCTCTTATCAGTAGTGTCGGTGCATCTTTCTCAGGATTGCAAAAATCGGAAAATAATCCGCAAAGTAACTCTATTTTTGGATTTTTAAAGGAGTTGGAGGAGGGATTGGATAAGGTTTTAAACGGCTTTTTTAGGTTTGAAGATAGCGTAAAAACATTGGAGAAATCCGTTTTGGGCAATAATTTTCACAATACAAAAGAGCTTGCCGTAAAAATTAAGGAGTTTGCGCAAAACGAACTGTTTGGCAGGGTTGAAAAAACGTATGCAAATCGGGATACAGATAAAATTGTAGATAATATAAGAAATGTCCTTCAACAGATTAAACCTCCTCAAACAGCCGGTTCTTTGTTTGTGCAAATCCCTATCTCCATAGGAAATAAAGAAAGCAAAATATATGTGGACAAAGAGCAAAAAAACAAGTCGGGCAGCACTAAAAAGAGCTATAAAATAAAAATAGTCTCAGAATATGACTCTAAAGGTGTTTTCCAGATAGAGGGTTTGTATCTTGACGGCAATATAAGCTGTAGAGTCGGATTCGATAATAAAGAGCGGCTTGAGATGTTTGAGGAAGGTTTAAAAGAGTTATCTGATTCATTAGGCAAAAACACTGCCGTATCAACGTTTCTTATCAAATCCAAACCCGTTATTATTCAAAAGAAACTAAACATAAAAATATAAGAACCATACTTTTTTATTGATTCAAGCAGAAGCTATAAACTGCCATTCTCGCATATACGCCGTTTTCAACCTGGTTGGTTATCAATACGTTGTCAAAGTTGTCCATAGCATAGCTTGAAAGCTCAACGTCTCTGTTTACCGGTCCGGGGTGCATAATATAGGCATCTTTTGGCAGGTTTTTTTCGTTGATGCCGAAAAATCCGGCGTATTCTGACAAAGAGGGAAGGTTTTGACCGCTGTTTCTTTCAAGCTGGATTCTTAAGAGTATAACAAAATCCTTCTTTGAAAGAGCGTCTCTTAAACTTTTTTCTATTTTTATCTCTTTTATCCAGTCTGCTTTGGGGAGCATAGTGTTTGGTCCGAAAAAGCTCAAGTTCCAGTTGAATTTTTCTGAGATCTCAATGTGGCTTCTTGCAACCCTGCTGTTAATTATGTCACCTATTATACAAACATTCAAACCCTCCAAAGAGCCTTTTTTCTCCAACATTGTCATTAAATCCAAAATAGCTTGAGAGGGGTGCTCGGATGTTCCGTCTCCGGCATTGATAATGGGTATATCCGTAAATTTACTTAAAAAATAGGGGTAGCCGGAATGATAGTGTCTTACAACAAATGCATCAGGGTGCATTGCGCTTAAGTTTTTAATTGTATCGAAGTCGGTTTCTCCTTTTTTTAGGCTCGATTTTTCATAGTCTATGTTGATAACATTTGCTCCCATTTTTTTGGCGGCTATCTCAAACGACGTTCTTGTTCTTGTGCTGTTTTCAAAAAATATTGTTATTATGTTTTTATTTGTAAGAGTGTTTACATAGCTTTCAGAATTTGACTTGTACTCAAATGCCGTATCTATAATAGACTCAATATCACCTTTTGAAAGATACCTTATGCCCAAAAAATTTTTCGGCATACATCACCTCTTAACATCTCTATGTATTGTTTTTGCATCGAAACCTATTTCATTGATGAAGTTTTTTAGATACTCGACAATAGCCACAGACCTGTGCTTACCGCCGGTGCAACCTATGGATATTGTCAAATAGCTTTTTCCTTCCTTTTCATAAAGAGGTATTATGCTCTCTAAAACAGGTTTTACGCCTTCTAAAAACGTTTTTGTCTCCTCTTGAGACATAACAAATTCGTAGGTTTCTCTATCCAACCCCGTTCTGTTTTTCAGTTTTTCTATGAAGTAGGGATTTGGTATAAAGCGAACATCGAATACGTTATCGCTTTCTATCGGTATTCCGTATTTAAATCCGAAAGACATCAAGTTTATCAGCATATGCCTATTTTTTGAAAATTGATTAAAAATAAACCTTCTCAATGCATTCGGAGATAGGTGTGATGAGTCAATCTCTATGTCGGCTATATCTTTAATATCCCTTGTCAACCTTAACTCTTCTTCGATTGCCTCTTGCAATCCGATTTTTTTAATCAGGCTTAGCGGATGGCTTCTTCTTGTTTGCTCGTAACGCTTTACTATTGCATCTTTTGTAGCTTCAAGAAAAACTATCTTTGCGTTTATTGAGCTTTCGTTTAACCACTCCCTTATATTCGTAAGTTTTGTTTTAATGTTGATGTCCCTTATGTCACAGGCGATTGCAAGCCTATTTATATCTATATTTGCATATTCTATGAGCTCTATAAGTTTTTTAAATAAATCAAGCGGTAGGTTATCTATACAGAAGTATCCTATGTCCTCCAAAGCGTCCAAAGCCGTGCTCTTGCCGGAACCGGACAGCCCGGTAATAAAAACAACTTCAACCGGTTTATTCATAGTTTAATTCTTTGGATTTTACTATCTCAACAACCTCTTGAAGATTTTCAGCCGACATAACCCTTTCTTTAAATTCGTTATCTTTAAAAATTTTTGCTATCTTAGCCAGTGCTTTTAGGAGTATGGAAGGTTTAACCGAAGGTGCTATAACCGTAAAAAACAGTTGCGTGGGCATTCCGTCTATAGAGCCAAAATCAACCGGCTCTTTGGTGATAAAAATACCTCCTATAAGCTCTTTTGCAAGAGGAGTTTTTGCATGGGGTAGGGCAAAATATCCTCCGAGGGCTGTGGAGCCGAAACGCTCCCTTGCCCTCAAGAGGCTAAAAATCTCATCTTCATTTATTTGACTCGCTTTTGCGAGTTCTTTTGCCATTAACTGTAAACATTGGTCTTTGTCTTTGCACTCCACATCTTTGACAAAGGCTTTTATGGATTCGTATATGTATTCACTCATCTTGTAACAATATAACCGAAATCACCGTTCTTTTTTCTGTACAATACACAAACTTTTCCGTTTTCGGCACTATTGAACACTATAAAGTGCTTGTCATCCTCGTCGAGTTTTATTAAAGCCTCCTCTATTGTCAAAGGCTTTGGTATAAACTCCTCCTCAATAATGGTCGGCTCTATGCTTGATGAGTTGTTTTGTACAAACGATTCGGATTTTGCACCTCTTTTTTTGGAGCGCATCTTATCTTTGAGTTTTTCTATCTGTTTCTCAAGCACTTCATAAACCAAATCGATGGATTGATACATATCCTTTGACGATTCTTCCGCTTTAATAATCTCACCTGCTATGTTCATCTTTACATTTGCTATGTGTCTGTATTTCTCAACGCTTAAAACCACATCGGAAGCAATTATGTGGTCTATTTTTCTTTCGAGCCGTCCTATCTTCTTTTCAACGTAGCCCTTAATTGAATCCGTTAGCTCGGTATTTTTAGCACTAATAGTGATTTTCATACTAACCTCCTGTTTTTAGTGATGGTGATGGTGTTCTTCGTGGTCGCAAACCTCTTTGTAGCTTGTATCAAGCTTATTGTTGATAAAGTCTTCAACCAGCTTCCTCGGTTTATCAGGAACTACATTCGTAATAACGGTTATGCCTGAGTTTTCAAGAATTTCCACAGCTTTAGGACCAATTCCTGAAACTATAACCACGTTTGCTTTATTGGACTTTATCCACTCAGGGAAGCTCCCCTCCATATGCTCAGGCGTCGGGGTTATTTCCGTTGATAAGATTTTCCCGTCCTCTATGTCAAAGAATAGGAATTTTTCTGCATGCCCGAAATGGGGCGACAGCATATTGTTCTCAACCGGCATTGCAACTCTTACAATCACTTTACAAAAACCTCCGTATATTTAAAAAAATCTGTTCTTCCAAAAATCGTAATAACTCTTTTCTTTGGGCTTTTTTATCACACTCTCTTTTTCAATTTCAGCTATTTCATCACTATTGAGCGTAAGAAATTGTGCGTTCTCCACGTCGAACTCCTTCTTTGTTAAAATCAGATAAGCGGTGTTTATATCTTTAAACAGCTCATCTGAGCCCCTATTTATATCAGGATGATATTTTTTTGCAAGTTTTAGGTAGTTGTTTTTAATTATCCACTCAGGCGCGTCTTCTTCGACATTCAATATCTTTCTTGCTATGGTTTCGTTCAGCTTTATTTTGCTGAAGCGCCTTTGAAACGTAAAATCATATATCATATATAAACTATTTCCCTCGGAAAACGGGTTAGAGATTCAACACCGTTTTCGGTTACAAGGTATGTGTTTTCAATTCCTACAGAACCCTTATTTGCAAAGGATACCTTGGGTTCAAATGCAAAAACCATACCTTCTTTAAGTGCGTAGTTTTGTGCTTTTGCAATAAACGGGAATTCGTCCAACTCAAGTCCTATTCCATGCCCAACAAACGGTGTTTGATTGCCTTTTATGCCCATAAAGTTATCCTGATATCCCTCTTTTTGAGCCATATTCAGACATTGTTGGTAAATATCCACCGCTACGGTGCCCGGTTTTGCGGTTTCCTCCATAAAGCTCATAACATCCCTGCAAAAGTAGTATGCTTTTTCAAACTCTTTATCGAGTTTTCCATCGCAAAACAGCCTCGTTTCATCAGACATATATCCGTGATAGTTTCCGAGAAAATCCACTATAACCGGCTCATTTTTACTTATTCTTTCAAACGAAGCGCCGTCGGGATAGCTCGGATGTGGTCCTATTCCGGCTGTCGGTTTTAAATATCCAGAAGGGTAGGGGCTCCTTGGTCCGGAATGGATATGTCCCATAAACATTTCTCCGTTGAATCCCCTCATTCTGCTTCTGCCCTGATGACCTCTTTTTCGTGCCCTGTATTCAAGTTCTGCGCTTACCTCAAGTTCTTTTTTGCCTGCTTTCACCAGTTCTTTGGCATCCTCCATAGTGCAGTCGAGCATCCTTGAAGCCTCTTTTATATTTGCTATCTCTGTTTCTGATTTTATGCTTCTTTGCCATCTTATATCAAACGACACATCAACGAATGCGGCATTTTTAAATATCTTTTTTAGTCTTAAAAACATATCCGCAGGAATAACGTCCATCTCAATCCCTACCGTGTCAAATTCTATTTCTTTGTTTGAAAATATCTCAGGAAGTGCGCTTAATCCTTTTATCTCAATCATCTCGTCACTATTCAAAGCCGCTTCATTTACTGCCCTCAAATAGCCTCTTCTTATTGCATATACTTTTCTGTTTTCTTTTGATATTGCCAGGATACCGGAGGGAATACTGCCTGAGTAGTAGTACAGGTCTGCATTTTGCATAATAAGCGCAACATCTATGCCTTTTTTGCTTAAAATTTCGGATAAATTTTTCATTCTTGAGTGAAATTCGTTATTCATCGACCGCCTCCAACCGCTTTTTACCTTTAGATTATACAAAGAATTGTATGGAATTCAAAGAAATTATTGACTTGGAAGGAGGAAAAAAATTATACTCATAAAACTATGAGTGTAAAGACGGTTTATGTGTG
>WGCD01000044.1 GCA_015493995.1 Desulfurellaceae bacterium | reverse complement strand
TTTGGCTTTGTATAACGTTTTGCTTAATGCCATTGAGTTGAGGGGTGCGCCGTTTGCATTCTGGATTACGGATTTGAGCACGAAAGACCCCTATTACATTTTGCCTATTATAATGGGTCTTACCATGTTTATTCAGCAAAAACTGACTCCTTCAACGATGGACCCGAAGCAGCAGAAGATTATGATGTTTATGCCGTTGATTTTTACGGTTATGTTTTTGAGCTTCCCATCGGGATTGGTTATCTACTGGACAACAAACAATATTTTAACCATACTGCAGCAATTTATAGACTCGAAAATACTTCAGGCTAAAGAGAAGAATGTATGACGACGATATAATAGCTGCCATAGCAACCGGGTATGCTGTTGCGGCAATAGGAATAGTCAGGGTATCCGGTCGTGGTTCGTTAGAATTGCTTGAAAAAATCTTCACAAAAAAGCCTCCTTATGAGCATAGGAAAATTTACTACGGTCACATAACAGACTCAAACGGTGAAATTATAGACGAAGTTTTAGTCTCTGTTTTCAAAGCCCCCAATTCATATACTGGGGAGGACTCCTTTGAGATTAGCTGCCACGGCGGTTTGAGCGTTTTGAACTTTGTGCTTGAGAGGGTTTTGGAGGCTGGAGCGAGAATGGCGCAGCCGGGTGAGTTTACTAAAAGAGCTTTTTTAAACGGTAAGATTGATTTGTCGCAGGCGGAAGCAGTTGAAAAGATTATTTCCTCAAAGAGCAAGAGGGCATTATTTATTGCCCAAAGGCAGCTTGCAGGAAAATTTTCAAGCAAAATTGAGAAGATTAGAGAAAAGATTTTGTTTCTTATGGCAGAAAACGAGGTTATTATCGACCACCCCGAGGAAGATATAAGCTCTATTGAAACAAAAGAAAAATTGAATATGCTCATTGACATAAAAAAACAATTAAAAGCAATTCTTAAATCGTCACAATACGGAGATGTGATTTTTGAAGGCGTTGTGCTCGCTATTATAGGTAAACCAAATGTCGGTAAATCCAGTCTTCTTAATATTTTAACGGGCACATCCAGGTCTATAGTAACGGATATACCGGGCACAACAAGAGATGTTGTCTCGGGAAATTTTAATATAAAAGGAATACCCTGCACAATTCTCGATACGGCAGGTATTAGGGAAACAAACGATGTCATAGAAAATATTGGCGTTCAAAGAAGCAAAAAGGCTTTGAAGGAGGCTGATATTGTTATTGCTATGTTTGATGCCTCAAATATGCTTGACGAAAGGGATACCGGCATAATAGACTATGCTGTGAAACACTCCAATAAAGTTATTGGTGTGATTAACAAAACCGATATAAAAAAAGCAAATTTTATGCTTCCTTTTGATAAGATTGTGGAGATATCGTGCAAGAATGAAACAGGGGTGGATAAACTTGAGGATACCATCGCCGATTCGGTTATAAACTTAGAGAGCGATACTGATATCGTTTCTCTAAACGCAAATCAAAAAGAAAGCCTAAAAAAAGGTATTGATATTTGCGATAAACTGATTGATGATTTTAAAAGAGGCGCTGACCCGGCGCTAATCGGTGTTGATTTTATATCGTTAGCCGATTCGATAGACGATATTATAGGCAAAATCAGCAATGAAGATATGCTGGATACTATGTTCAAAAAATTCTGTATAGGAAAGTAGTCGATGTTTCACGTGAAACATCAAGGCGGTGGAGTATATGATTTATCCTAAAAAGTATGATGTTATAGTTATAGGAGGTGGTCACGCCGGCTGTGAAGCGGCACTGATTTCTGCAAGGTTGGGCGTTAAAACATTGATGTTGACCATATTTTTGGATTCCATAGGTGCTATGAGCTGCAATCCTGCCATAGGAGGTTTGGCTAAAGGGCATCTTGTTAAAGAGGTTGATGTATTCGGCGGAGAAATGGCAAGAAACATTGATGAAACCGGATTGCAGTTTAAGATATTAAACAAAAGCAAAGGACCTGCCGTTTGGTCGTCAAGAGCCCAAGCCGATATGACAGCATATAAGTTGAGAATGAAATATGTTCTCGAACATCAGAACAATCTCGACATAAAACAGGAGATGGTGGACGAAATAGTCGCTGAAAACGGTAAAGTAATAGGTGTTAAAACGCACTTGGGAAACGAGTATCTGTGTGATAGCGTTGTGGTGACGACAGGCACGTTTATGAAGGGCAAGATATTTATAGGATTAAACGAATATCGTGCCGGAAGAGCTTGGGAGCCACCCTCAGATAAACTTTCAGATAGTTTGAGGTCTTTGGGGCTTAGAGTAAGCAGGTTGAAAACAGGCACGACCCCAAGACTTGATGCGAGAACAATAGATTTTGATGCTTTAATGGTTCAGCCTGGTGATGATGAGCCTGTTCCCTTTTCCTTCAAAACCACCAAGTTCAACAGACCTAATATGCCGTGCTACCTCGCATATACGAACGAGACAACTCACAAGATAATACTGCAGAATTTAGACCAATCGCCTCTGTATAGTGGTATGGTCGAGTCGGTAGGACCGAGATACTGCCCGTCAATAGAAGACAAAGTTGTTAAATTTTTTGAGAAGAAACAGCATCAAATATTTTTGGAGCCTCAAGATGAAAATTCTTCAGAAATATATGCCGACGGCCTGCATACGTCTCTCGGCTACGAGGTGCAGCTAAAATTTTTGAGAAGTATGAAGGGGCTTGAAAAGGTAGAAATTATGAGACCCGGATACGCCATTGAATATGATTTTGTTGACCCGACTCAGCTTAAACATACCCTTGAGGTCAAAAGCATAAGAGGTCTGTTTTTAGCCGGTCAGATTAACGGTACAAGCGGTTACGAGGAGGCTGCATCTCAAGGAATAATAGCAGGCATTAATGCGGCGTTTTACATACAAAAGAGAGAACCTTTTATTGTTAATAGGGACGAAGCCTATACAGGTGTTTTAATAGATGACCTTGTAACAAAAGGTACCAAAGAACCCTACAGGATGTTTACATCAAGGGCGGAATACAGGCTGATATTAAGAGAGGATAATACGCATTTGAGATTGGCTAAAAAAGCTTATAGTGCGGGCTTGATGAGCAAAGAGCAGTATTTGTTAATAGATGAACAAAAAAAGAAGATAGAAGAGACAATAAATAAACTCAAGACTACATATGTTTTCCCAAACGAAAGGGTCAATAAAAAGCTTTTAGAGCTTGGCAGCGAAATCATAAAGACAAAAACAGACCTCGCCAAACTTATGAGAAGAACTGAATTTAATTATGATAAGCTTAGAGAGATTGCTATCGATTTGGAAGATGTTGAGTCTTTTATAAAACAAGAGGTAGAAATAGATTTAAAATATGAGGGATACTTGAATCTGCAAAAACAGCAGATAGAAAAGTTTAAAAAATACGAGGATATGAGAATACCTGAAGGGTTTGATTATAGCCTGGTTGGCGGATTGTCTAATGAGGTTAAGGGCAAGTTGATGGAAATAAGGCCGGCATCAATAGGGCAGGCTGGCAGAATACCCGGTGTAACACCCGCTGCTATTGCAATTCTTGTTGTATATTTAAAAAAAATTAATGATAAAAGAATTAGAAACACAGCTTGAAAATACTTTCTTTAATTTAGAGCTTGAGCCGCGTAATATAGGATTATTTATTGAATATATTGATACCCTTCGAAAATGGAACAGAAAGATTAACCTTATTTCAAAAAAAGAAAACGATATTGTCGCCAGCCTTGTCGCCCCATCTTTGCTGTTTTTTAAGATTACGGAAGGTATGTTATATACGAATATTGTTGATTTGGGCTCAGGAGCCGGGTTTCCGGGTTTTGTTATAAAGATATATGAGCCCGATGTTAAAATGATAATGATAGAAAAAAACGCTAAGAAGTGCGCCTTTTTAAATTATATTGATGCAACATTGAAGCTTGGTTGCGAGATAGTATCAGAAAGTCTTTTTGATATCAAAAAAAGCAAAATTGGAGCAGTCGATATTGCAACAACAAGAGGGGTACGGCTAACGAAAGAGATAATAGAAGAGGTAAAAAGAAAAACCAAAAGCAAACGATTGATTCATTTTACATCTCCTTCAATACGTTTACCTTTGGTTTTAGAGAGGCAAATCGAATTGGATTTTATTTCTTGCAAAATGTATGGACTATAAAACAGGCGGACTAACAACCCAGATTGTTTCTACGTCAACGTCGCCTACGTTTCTATAGGAGTGGGGAAGAGAGCTTGAAAAATAGAAGCTGTCGCCCGGCTCCAAAATTCTTTTTTGCCCGCCTATATTGAGTTCTAGTTTACCTTTAAGGACATATCCGAACTCTTCTCCTACGTGCTTGTGGTCTTTCATAGAACCGCAGCCTACAGGTATAACCTTGTAGAGAGGCTCCATAGATTTATTGGAAATTTTGGATACAAGAAGTTCGGCAAAAATATGGCTTTCTGGATAGATAATCTGTGTTCTTTCTTCTTTCGATAGAAATATTTTATCTTTCGTTTGTTCATCGCTTAATAGCTCGCCCACCTGGGAATCCAATGCAGAGGCAATTTTTTTGAGTACACTTATGGACGGCACGGCTTTCCCTGTTTCTATCTGAGAAATGTAGGCATCCGTACAGCCCACCTTTTCAGCCAAAACCTTAAGAGTTAAACCCAATTTTTTTCTGCGCGTTTTTATCTTTTCTGACATCTCCATTTTAATCAACCCTCCGGCAAGAAACAAAATAAATTGTAAACATAAAAAAACAGGAGGACTTCAAAAGTCCTCCTGTTGTGTTGCTTGCAAATTAAGCACCTTCAAAAAATTGCGGCTTTATACCTTCCCAAGAACCGTACCATGCCAAGAACGCTGTAAGAATTCCAGCCCATCCACCTATCTTGGTAATAGCACCACTGCCTGAATAATGTCCGATTACTAGCAGTATGAATGTGATTTCTAATACAACAAATATTGCTATTAAGGTGGAATGTTTACTGAAGAATGTAAGAATTGTCATGTAGCTTGTAAATATTGTCCATGCCAACAGAGTGATACCCAGCGCATCCCCAAAAGCCTTTCCAGGGATTATGCCAATTTTTAGGAATATTACCAAAAAAGCCAGAGCCATCCAGAATGCACCGTAAGAGCTGAATGCAACCACACCAAAAGTGTTGCCCTTCCTGTACTCTAAAATGCCAGCCACTAACTGAATGAGACCGCCATAAAACATTGCAAGCGGTACCATCGCCCATAAGCCGCCTTCATTAGGAATAACACCTGCATTTTGGCAGCTTAAAACAAACGTTGTGAGAGCGAATCCTGCCAAACCCAATGGACCCGGGTTAGCCAATTTTTCCTCAGCCATAAAACACCTCCACTAAAAATAATAGATAAACATCAACCCACATTTAATTATTTGTAAGTATTTTATTATAATTTTCCTAAAAGTCAAGAAAAAATTAACTTTTACTCAAATCCTTGCTCTGCCTCTGGTTATTAACAAGTAGAAATCGGTGAGGGAAGTGTTTTTTCTAACGATGGCTCTTGGTATTTCATACTCCGAAAATTTGTCTATTTGGTATATTTTTTGACCTATAATATAGGCTCTTTTCACTTTGTTTTGTTGCAAAATGTTTACAACTTCTTGGCTGTAGCTGCCAAACGGATATGCAAAATCCTCCACGTTAAAAAATCTCGATAGTATTTTTAAGGATTGCGATATCTCTTTATCAATTTCGTCCGTATTCAGCTTCGGCAATTTTGTGTGGTTGTGGGAGTGCGACCCTATAGCCATACCCAGCAAAACGATTCGTTCTATGTCATTTTCATCGAGCATTTTTACGCCGTTCATAGTTTTGCCAATGTATGCTGTTGATATGAAAAAAAGCCCTTTCATTGAATAGTTATTTAGAATTTCTGCAGCTTTTACATTATCTTTATATCCGTCATCAAAGGTTATCAAAACATATCTGTTTTTCTTCCAAGCTCTATTCTTTTTCAACTGCTCTATTTCAGATGGCAAAATAGACGTATAACCCTTTTTTTTAAGGTATTTTATTTGTTTTTCAAATATTGAAGGGGATATGGAAAATTTATCAAGCGATGAATTTGTAGGGCTGTCGTCAATTCTGTGATACAGAAGAACAGAAATACCTTTTTTTGGCAGCCTGTAAAAATTAAATCTTAAAAGAAGCGCAAAAATACTTAAAAAAAAGAGCGTTAAATAAATCATTTCTGGTTTAATTCTATGAGCTTGGCGTATTTTACGAAAACGTAAAAAGATGACATCAAAGCATAAACGCTGCCTTCATAACCGTCAAGAAAAGCGCCCATAAGGATAAACCTCTTAAAAAACTCAAAAGACATCCTTAAAAAAGGAAATATTTTTGAAACTCGTTTGCCGTTTTGTTTGTGTTTTTGAGCTATAAGGGTGGTGTAGGAGTTAAATTTTTGAAGGTAGTCTTGAAGGCTGTCGTAGCTGTAGTGTAAAATTGTGTTTTTGAGCTTTATTGCCTTTCTGTCGGTTTGTATGCCTTCGTGAATGTCGGATTCGTCAAAGAAAAAGGAGCCTTTTTTAAATAATCTTAAATGATAATCGGGATATGTTCCTCCAAACCGCAGTTTTTTACCCATAAAAACAAGTTGTATATTAATCAAAAACGCTTCTTGTTTGGTATTTCTAATGGTTGTTTTGATTTCTGCAGCTAATTTTTTACCGACAACCTCATCTGCATCTATGGAAAGCACCCAATCCGTGTTCAGTCTTGATATGGCAAAATTTTTCTGTTTTCCGTAGCCGAGCCACTCTTGATAATAAACTTTGTCGGTATATTTCTTTGCTATTTGAACGGTATTATCGCTGCTTCCCGAATCTACAACAACAATTTCATCGCAGAAAGAGACGCTTTGCAGGGTTTTTTCTATATTTTTTTCTTCATTGTATGCAATAATAGCACAACCAAGGCTCATTATTCTCCTAAAAGCCTTTTTCTGGATTCGCTGCTCATCATGCTCGGATTCCACGGCGGGTCCCAAACAATATCGATAAGCACATCTTTTGCGCCTATCTCTTCAAGCCTTGCCGTTATGTCTTCCTGTATTGGAACATTTAAAGGACAACCCGGTGTTGTGAGGGTCATAACCACCTTTACCCTGTCTTCGTCGTCTATATCTATGGCATAAATAAATCCGAGATTCACAACATCAAGCCCTATTTCAGGGTCAACAACATTGTAAAGTGCATCGACTACGTCTTTCTTTGTCAACTTACCCATATTAAATATACTCCTTCTTTGTAAGCCTGAAGTTTAAAACATTTTTTGCGTTCTTGATATTCACATCAGATTTTTTTATTTTGGCTCTCAGCTTTCTGACTATATCGGAATCCTCTTTTAAGAACTTCACGGTTAATATATTGTCGATGTTCATAATCAACATACTGCTTTTATAGAGAGAATCTTTGGTGTCCAAAGGAAATACCTCAAGGGATGAACCTTTTTCCACACATCTTTGAACATTTTCGAGCTTCAAGCCCATATAAGACTGTTCCTCAAGAAACAGCAGAAATTCCTCTTCGTCCTCCTCGTTGTAGAGACTGTTTATTGAGCCTATATAGCTTTCTCCGTTGACCAGGTCAACTCTAACCCATACATCATTCATATCAAACCTCAATCCAAAGGCAAATTTTTTATAATATTAAACTCTTTTTCATAGGCGGAGGCGCATTTAAATATATTATCTTCCCTAAACACATTTGCCATTATCTGCAAACCCAACGGCAGTGAGTTTTTTGAAATGCCGTTTGGAATGCTGATAGCCGGTATTGCAGCCAAACTTGCCGGAATTGTAAATATGTCTGACAGATACATCTGCAGAGGGTTGTTTGCCTTTTCTCCGATGCCGAATGCTTCTGTAGGGGTTGTGGGAGCTATAATAACATCAAACTGTTCAAATGCCCTGTCAAAATCCTGTTTTATCAATCCTCTCAACTTTTGGGCTTTGAGGTAATACGCATCGTAATATCCGCTTGAAAGAACATATGTCCCGAGCATTATTCTTCTTTTAACCTCGGTGCCGAAGCCTTGAGAACGGGTTTTTATATACATATCTTTTAGGTTTTCGTAGTTATCGGCTCTGAAACCGTATTTAACGCCGTCATAGCGCTCAAGATTGCTTGAGGCTTCAGCAGGAGCAATAATGTAGTAGTCTGAAACAGCATACTTTGCGTTTGGCAAATCAACGCTTGTAAGCTCGCAGCCGAGTCGTCTGAATATATCTATGCTTTCCTCCATGGATTTACCGACATCACTTGAGCAATCCTGCAAAACCTTGTCGTAAACACCTATTTTCATACCGGATATATCCGTGTTTAGGTATTTTGTAAAATCGTCAACGGCAACGTCGGCACTCGTTGAATCTTTCGGGTCCTTCCCTGAAATTATATTCATTAAAATTGCAGCATCCTCAACATCTTTGGTTATGGGACCAATCTGGTCAAGACTTGAAGCGAAGGCGACAAGCCCGTATCTTGAAACCCTGCCGTATGTAGGCTTTAAACCAACCACACCGCACAGAGCCGCCGGCTGTCTTATAGAACCGCCGGTGTCGGAACCTAAAGCACAAATCGCCTCCCCGCTTGCAACAGCTGCTGCCGAGCCGCCGCTTGAACCGCCTGGGATTTTTGTTAAATCCCACGGGTTACGGGTTGTTCCAAAATAGGACGTTTCCGTGGAAGAGCCCATTGCAAATTCGTCAAGGTTGGTTTTTCCGATAAAAACACTCCCTTCGTTTTTAAGCTTCTCTACGACGGTGGCGTCAAAAATAGCCGTGTAGTTTTCCAATATCTTTGATGAGCAGGTGGTTTTTTTGCCCTTTATATGCATATTGTCCTTTATTGTTATGGGGATATTTCTCAATATACCCGTTTTGTCGTTTGGTGCAAACTCCTCAAACACAGAAACATATGCATTTATATCTGTGTCTTTTTGCTTGATTCTTCTTAACAGCGAGTCATATATATCTTTGGGTGTAACCTCTTTATTATCCGTAAGCTCTATGAGCTTGTGAAGCGTTTCTTTATACAACATACTAACTCCTTATATGACCCTCGGAACCTTAAATGCGCCCTCCATACTCTCGGGAGCATTGGAGAGTGCCGTTTCGTTATCCAACGATTCCTTCGTTTTATCCTCTCTGAACACATTGTTCAACTTTGTTATATGAAATGCAGCCTCTTGACCTGACAAGTCGAGATTGTCGATTTCTTTCATATAGTCCAGTATTTCGCCGAACTGCTGAGTGAATTTGCCTATATCGTCTTGCTCTATCTCAAGCATGGCAAGAGCGGCGATTTTCCTAATATCGTCTTCGTTTATCATCTGCAACCCCTTAAATAGTTTACTTTTGTCAAAAACAACCCGTTTGGAGGAGCTTTGAGTGACTTTAGCTCCGTTTGTGAGCGGATTATATTATCGCTAAAATTTATTTTCAAGGTATTTCTTCCAAAAGCCGCAAGTATGCCGACAATGTTTCTGACCATACCCCTCAAAAATCCGTTTGCTCTTATGTTTATAACAACAAAACCCCTTATTCTTTTTATGCGTATAAACTGCACTGTTCTTACACAATTTTTATTTTCCGGCTCATTTGCCACAAATCCGAAATCTTTTTCGCCCTCAAACAGGTATTTTATGCTTTTCATAGCCTCAATGTCCAAATATTCTTTGATGTGCCAACTGTATCTGTAAAAAAACGGATTTGCCACAGGGTTGTTAAAAATAAAATATGTATATTCCCTATACAGCGCTTTATATCTTGAATGAAAATCGTCTTCGACACTATGAACACTTAAAATTCTTATATCTTTCGGCAAAATTGAATTTATAGCCCTCAAAAGGTTATCGGGCTTTATATTATTTTTGGGCGGGTTAAAATCTATGTATTGAGCCAAAGCGTGCACCCCGCTATCGGTTCTTCCGGCATAATTTATTTTAAGCGGCGCCTTGTATATGGTTTTAAGTGAACGCTCTATGTTAAATTGAATGGTATTTACCTTAGGTTGAGTTTGAAACCCGCAGTAGTCTGTTCCGTCGTATGCAGCCCTGGCGCAGTATTTTATAGGTCACTACCTCCAACCATAATAGAGGGTATTCTTAGCGTGGGCTCGCCGTCTGTTACGGGTACACCCTGAGAACCTTTGCCGCAGGTGCCGACCTCAGTACCGAAGTCGTTTCCTACCATATCAATCTCCTCAAGCACCTTAGGTCCGTTGCCTATCAGGGTTGCCCCTCTTACCATATGTTTGATTTTTCCTTTTTTTATCAAATATCCCTCGTTTACTTCAAAAACAAAGTCTCCCGTTATGGGATTGACCTGTCCGCCGCCCATATGCTTGACAAGCAAGCCGTCTTCAACTGAAGCCACAATGTCGTCAGGATTTTCTTTACCCGGCAGGATATATGTGTTTGACATTCTGACAATCGGAGCATAACGGTATGATTCTCTTCTTGAATTTCCCGTTGTTTCCTTGTCTGCAAGTTTTGCATAGGTTTTGTCAAACATATAGTTTTTTAAAATGCCGTTTTCTATCAATAGCGTGTTTTGAGCCCTGCTGCCTTCGTCGTCATAGAAATAAGAGCCTCTCATTTTCGGTTTTGTTGAATCGTCAACAACACTGATTTGTTCGTTTGCAACCTTTTGACCAAGTTTATCCTTATAGACGCTCATAGATTCGTAAACCAAATCAGCCTCAAGTCCGTGTCCCACAGCTTCGTGAATCATAGTTCCACCGGCAGAAGACGAAAGCACAACACTCATCTTGTGCGCTTTTAGCGGAGGGGATGCGATTAGCTCAAGCAGTTTTTGTGTCATATCCTCTGCCGTTTTTTCAAAATCGAACTGCGAGAAAAATTCAAATCCTCCGAGTGCACCTAAAGGCTTTCTAAAGCTCTGTATTACATTATCTTTCTTTGCCGTCATTTCAACAAACAGGACGCTGTATATGCGTTCTTCAGACAGACAGACACCCTGTTCGTTTATAATTTCAATATTTTTTTGTTTGTCCGAGTAGGTTATGTTAACCTGACGAATCTCCTTATGCTTGTAGGCGATGTTGTTAAAAATATCAAAAATTTCCTTTATTTTTTCAGTTTGAGGAGCATATCCTCCGTACTGTTCGATTTTTTTGGTCTGTTCCTTGTTTATGTTAAATCTGCCCGGTTGAGGGTTAGCCGCATCGGATAAAAATTTTGCAATTTCAAATACTGACTTTTCCGATGAGTCGTATGTTGAGGAAAAGAGTGTTGATAAACCTTTAACCAATCTAACGCCCACACCCTTTTCTTCTCCTACCTTAATATTCTCTATTTTTCTGTTGGCAGCTTCAATCAGTCTTGTGTAAGAATTTTCTTTGTAAATATCGAAAAAATCGGAAGAGCTGTTCTTTAAAACATAAAAAGCGTCTTCATACATTAAGCAAACTCCTCAATAAAAAAGAGGAGAATAGAAAAACTATTCTCCTCTTTCAAAAATGTTTATCTTCCAAGTTTTTCTTCAAGTTTTTTTATGTTGAGTATGGTTGACATTATGCTGTCGGGGTTAAGGCTCATAGAGTCTATGCCTTCGCGCACGAGAAATTCTGCAAAATCAGGGAAGTCGCTTGGACCCTGTCCGCAGATTCCAACAGGTTTGCCGTGTTTGTGAGCCGTTTTTATGAGCATGGAAATCATTCTTTTAACCGCTATATGTCTCTCATCGAACAGGTGAGCAACAAGACCGGAGTCTCTGTCTATTCCAAGCGTTAGTTGTGTCAAATCGTTTGAGCCTATTGAGAAGCCGTCAAATATTTCGGCATACTCGTCGGCACATATAACGTTACTCGGGATTTCAGCCATTACGTATATTTCAAGCCCGTGTTCTCCCTGGACAAGCCCGTTTTTCTTCATTTCATCAACAACCTTCTGTCCCTCTTCAGGTGTTCTGCAAAACGGAATCATTAAGGCAACATTTTCCAGTCCGAACTCCTCTCTGACCTTTTTCATAGCCTTACACTCAAGTGCAAATCCCTCTCTATAGTGGTCTGAGTAGTATCTCGATGCACCCCTGAAACCTATCATTGGGTTTTCCTCTTCCGGCTCAAACTGGGTTCCGCCTATGAGGTTGGCGTACTCATTTGTCTTAAAATCGCTCATTCTGACAAGTATTTGGTTCGGATAAACGCTTGCAGCAAGCATAGAAACGCCCTCTGCAAGTTTATCGACAAAGTATTGAGGTTTGTCTTCGTATCCTTCCGTTAGTCTTACTATAATATCTTTTGCCTGTTTATCCTCAAGCTCGTCAAAATGTATTAACGCAAGCGGGTGAACCTGAATGAATGAGCTTATTATAAACTCCATCCTTGCCAAACCGATTCCGTCATTCGGAATGCTGGCGCTTGCAAGTGCTATTGCCGGGTTTCCGAGATTCATCTTTATCTGCGTTTTCGGTTTTTCAAGCTGAGATAAATCGACTGTCTCAAGCTCGTAGTCCAACGTTCCTTTATAGATATAGCCTATCTCCCCTTCGGCGCAGGATATTGTTATTTCATCTCCCGTTTTCAGTTTGTCCGTTGCGTCGCCGCAGCCGACGATAGCCGGAACTCCAAGCTCCCTTGAGATGATTGCGGCGTGGCAGGTTCTTCCGCCCCTGTTTGTTATTATGGCAGCCGATTTTTTCATAATAGGCTCCCAATCCGGGTCGGTCATATCGGTAACGAGGATTTCTCCGTTTTTGAATTCGTGCATATTTTCAGGCGTATCTATAATGTGAACTTTGCCCGTTGCTATTTTGCTTCCAACGGCTATTCCTTCGGCAATTACATCGCCTTTTTCTTTTAATTTGTATGTTTCAAGCACGCTTAAATTTTTTCTTGATTGAACCGTTTCAGGTCTTGCCTGAACAACAAAGAGCTGGTTTGTTTTGCCGCATTTTGCCCACTCTATATCCATAGGCGTGTATGTTCCGTTTTTATTTGTATAGTGTTTTTCTATTGCCACTGCCCATCTTGCGAGTGTCAAAATGTCGTCGTCCGTCAGAGAAAACCTTAACTGCTCTTCTTTTGTTGTGTCAACATCCTTAATCCCGCCGTTTTCGTCATATACGGCTTTGTTTAATTTTGAGCCGAGCCTTTTTTTGATAATAGATTTGTAACCCTTTTCAAGTGTGGGCTTGAATACCATAAATTCATCCGGGTTTACCTTTCCCGAGACAATATTCTCTCCGAGACCGTAGCTTGCATTTATCACAACCGCTTTATCGAAGCCGCTTTCCGTATCGATTGAGAACATAACACCGCTTGCCGCCAAATCGCTCCTTGCCATCTTTTGCACACAAATCGATAAGCCTACTTTAAAATGGTCGAAATTTTTATCGTGTCTGTAGGATGTGGCTCTGTCGGTAAAGATGGAGGCGTAGCAGCTTTTAACGTAGTGTATGATATTATCCAGACCTTTGACGTTTAGGTATGTGTCTTGCTGTCCTGCAAAAGAGGCATCGGGTAAGTCTTCTGCGGTTGCCGAACTTCTTACGGCAACATCGCTTTCGTCTTCGTTGTAATATCCACTTAATTTTTTGTATGCCTCTTTGATTTCGTCGTATAAATCATCCGGCATAACGGCATTAAAAATAAGGTCTCTTGCTTTTTTGGTTTTTTCCTTCATAGAATTAATGTCGTGAGTATCAAGGTCGCTTAAAACATCCTGAATCTTATGACGCAAATCGTTTGCATCAAGCAAATACCAATACGAATCCGCCGTTAGGGCAAAACCGTATGGAACATTTACCCCTTCTGATTTTAGCTCTTTAATCATCTCGCCCAAGGATGCGTTTTTCCCCCCAACCAGTTTGACATCTTCGGCACTAACCTCATCTAACCACTTGATATGCTTCACTTAAACACCCCCAAAAAATAACTTATATAACAGACCTGTCGATACACAGATGCACCTGATATTATCACAACACCATACCTATTTCAACGTAAAAAAACGTTTTTTTATAGGACTCAAAATAATCTTGTGTCTCCACAGGATAGTTGTTTAAAATTTAGGGTAATGTGTAGAATTCAACATCTAAAGGAGGTAAAGGATAACCAAGAGAATCTAAATTAACAATCTAAAAGAAGGGGAATTTAATGACCCAGAGATTGGGTATTTTTGGTTAACTTTAACAGTGAACACAAGAATGAGAGGATGTCTCCGTTTTATATACAATATGGTTAATACACGCTTATAGTTTTACTGCTTAAATGCCTTTTAAGCGGGTTTTTATTGTTTGTTTGAATAATTTAGCTGTATATTAAAGTTTGGAACAATAAATTTATTAAGCATCAATCATAGTTTTAATCAATCATTGTCAAACCAATGTATTTCTTTATAAATACGGTAAATTATTTTAAGAAATTATTGTTTCAAATTTAAAATTAATTGATATTTTACTTGATTTTGAAAGAAAACGGCGTACTAATATCGTATTACTTTTAAAGGAGGCGTTTTTATGGACGACACATCAAAGAAGCTCGTCAGAGGTCTGGGGCTGGTCGGTATTATAGCATTGGGTGTTGATAATGTCATCGGCGGCGGTATAAATTATGTTTCCGTCCAGATTCAGGGAAAAGTGGTAGGCATAGGCCCTCACCTTCCGTTGGTTATGCTTATCGATGGGTTGGTAGCGCTGTTTATAGCCATAACTTACTCATATTTAGGGTCGGCTATGCCAAGAGCCGGCGGTGAATATGTGTGGGTAAGCAGAGGTTGGAAAGGCGCTATGGGATTTTTATCCTCATTTTCTTTTTGGCTGGCGCAGGCTGCGGCGGCAGGAGCGATAGCTTATTTTGACCCTAACTTTTTCGGTACATTTTTTAATCAAATAGGGCTTACAGGTTTAGGGCATTGGATTAATTCTCCTACGGGTACAATTATCATAGGGCTTGGGATAATATGGTTTGTGTGGCTTATTCATATCATAAGTATTAAATCTGTCGGATGGACATCTGTTATTTTAATGGTGCTGATGTTTCTTGGGGGATTTTTTATAATCTACTACGGTTTGGCTAACACACCTGCTGATTATGCCAAAGCTCTTCAGGCACACGGAATAGATATGAACCATTATGTTGCACTGGGCAAGGCAAAAGCCCCTGTTGCATCACTTTCCGATTTACCAAAAGCGCTGTTTATCATGTTTTTTGCTTTTGTTGGATTTACCTCTATGTCTCAGGCTTCGGGTGAAACAAAAAACCCGAAAAGAACACTGGCAATAGCCTTTCCTTTGGCTGTGGTTATTATAACGGTTTACTTCATTTTATATGCTGTCGGTGTATATCATACAGTGCCGTGGCAGTATATATTGGGGCAGCTTCTATCCGGTCATTCTTCGATGATTAACGGGCCTGCACTTATGGGTTATGTTATGCCTGAAGCTATAGCGGCATTCGTTACCCTAATGGTGGCATTTGCTCTATTCAACGATTTGCCGCCAATATATCAAACTCTCACAAGACTGTTTTATTCATGGGGTGTTGATGAGATTTTACCGAAATGGATGGGAAATATTAACGACAGAGGTGTTCCTGCTGTTTCCGTAACGGTAAATACGCTCATTGTAACCTTGTTTTTCTTGCTTACAGTATGGTTTGGATGGGCTACCGAGATATCTGTTGTTTCTGCTGCTGCTTTATTTATGTATGTTTCCGTTGGAATTACATCTTTAACCTTTATAGACCATGCTCCCCATCTGGAAAAAGAGTCAGCTCTTAAACACAATATTTTAGTGATTTTTGCAGCTTTAATTGCCATTTTTGTTCCGTCCTGGCTGTTTATTGAGGGAATTACCACGAGTTTAAATCAAAAATGGTATTTACAATCGATTGTTCAATGGGTAATAGTTATGGCTATAGGAGGATTTGTATATTACATTGCCTATAAAAAAGCGCAGAACAAAGGAAAATCATTAGAGGATACAATGAAAGAACTCCCCCATTCTTAACTATTTTGACATTACATCTCTTAACAGGCGGGGACATATTATCCCCGCTTTTTTGTTTCTATTGAAATTTTCAAATAAGCAATTCATACTTCTTGTATTGGAATACATTTTGAGTGTTGAGATACTTTAAAACCTCTCCTCCCGACTCATAACGAGTCCGGCGGTTCAACTCCCAATGCAGTGTAGATACTTTTCTGCTTTTGCAGAATCTCTCCTATACGTATTTTATGTCCCTTTTGCTCAAAACACTCTATAGCATCAAGCTTATCAAGCAGTGTTCCTATTGTATAGTTTTTAAACAAACCCTCATCCTGCATCCTCTTTTTTATATAGGATAGATAGATTAATGCAATAAAAGCAACAAACAGTTTGCCGTCAAGACTTTTTTCCGATGATACAAGAAGACGCCTCATATTGAGGCGCTCTTTTAAGTTTCCGAAAGCCTTTTCTATAACATCCCTGTTTCTGTAAATCTCAATGGCTCTTTCTGCATCCATCTTTTCATTGCTTATGAGGGCAAAGAAGCCGAAATACCTTTTGGCTTTTCTTACCGCATCCTCTTTGATTTTAACATCCATACCCCTCTTTGGTGTGGTTTTTACATCAAAGTATTTTTCATAGAGGCGTTTATGTTCTTTTATCTGCCTATTGCCAAGAAGCTCATCCTTTAATTCGATAAGACGCCTATCAAAAGCCTTTTCCTGTTCTGCTGCTTTATCTATATTGAAGTAGTAGTGTATATAGATGCGCCTCTTATCTTCTATTAAATCCCCTTTGTAGGGTCTTTTGTATTCATAATCCCATATTGTAGAAACAGTATGAGCGTATAGCTCATACTGTGTATTGTAGTATTCAAATGAGCGGAAAGTATCATATATGGGCTCAAGATGGGTTTTTATGAAGTTTAAAGACATATCGGCAGATAGAAGAAATTTCAGGTGTTCACGATACAGGGCATTGATATTGTCTTTGGAATAAAACCCCCTGTCCATAACAAGCTTTACCTTTGAAAACCCCAGCATATTCAAATCTGATAGAAGGCTGTTTATGATTTTCACATCGGGTATGTTGCCTGCAAGCTTGCGGTAATAAAACGGCAGATTGGAGGATGAGCCGAACACCACGGCAAGATTAAGCTGAGCCAGATAATCATGCTCTTTGTTGTATCCGTATTGAATCTGCCTCAGATGTTTTGAATAGCTGGATATGGAGGTTGTATCATAAGCCCAGAACTCATTGTCCTTCTTATGCCTGCCGAAGAGTCTGAAGAATCTCTGCTTTGACGATTCGTCAATAGATGAAAACAGTTCACTGATACGCTGTGAGGGGATATTGTCTTTGTAGGGATGCTTATGCAGTAAACTCCATTTCTCAAATCTGAACAATGAGGAGTTTTCTTCCAAGATAAGATAATATACTATGGAGAGTATCTGTTTATAGGTATCCGGAAAACAGCTCTTTAAATCATCCCTAATACCGAGTTTTTTGCCGATGGCATCAAGCAGATATGTTGCGCCGAAGAAACAGCGCCTTGCGCTGTCAAAAGACATATCCTTATCGGCACTTTTGTCTTTTCTTTTTTTACCTCTTCCGTCTGTCGGAACAATCTTACCGGTAGTTTTATCGACCCTTCCTATAAGCTTACGCTTCGCTCTGGATTGTTTCTTCTGCTTATCCCAATATGAGTGTGACTCA
>WGCD01000043.1 GCA_015493995.1 Desulfurellaceae bacterium | reverse complement strand
GGAGAGGATATAAACAGGAATATTTTTGTTATTTTTAATTATCTGTGTAGCAAGAAGCCCTAATTTTGCGGCTCTTATAGTATCCAAAACGTCCTTTGGCGATATGTCATGCAGGGCGAGTTTCGGGTAGTTGAGTTTTATTTCTATCTGAGGTATTTTAATCTTCGTATTGTTTATTATATCGTTTACGCCGCCGACAGAAGACATTATATTCTCAACTTTTTTTGATAATTTGATAAGTTCGTTTTCGTTATTTCCATATATACTGACACCGAACATTGCGGGCAAGCCGGAAAAGCTTTCATCTATCTTTTCCTGTGTGGGTTGATGGTACATAAAAATCACACCATTAAGTTTTGAGTAAATTTTTCTCAATTCATCGGTAATCTCATTAAGGTTCTCAGTTCTAACATTCTTAGGCTTTAATTTTATCGTTATTTCTCCTCTGTTTACACCCTCAACCTGAAAACCGACCTCAGGAGAACCTGTTCTTCTAAAAACAGTCTCAACATTGGGATTGGATAATGCTATGGTGTCAAGTATCTTACCTATTCTGTTACTTTCCTTCAATGAAGTGCCAGGAGGCAGAACATACTCAATTAAAATAGCACCCTCGTCTATGGGAGGCAGAAAACCGGTTTCATTCAAAAATACACTACAAATAGATAGTATAAATAAAACAAACGACGCAGAAAGAACTAAAAATTTATGTTTAAAGGAAAAATTCAAAAACCTATGCAGTCTATCCCTAATAAAATAGATTATTTTCAGACCGATATAATTATCATCTAATTGAGATATTTTGCCCTTTGAGAATAAAACAGGCACAAGGGCCAACGATAAAACCAAGGATACAAGCAAAGCCGTGCTGATCGTAAAAGCAAAGGGTTTAAGAAAAATAGAGGCAATGCCGCCGACTATCACAAGCGGCAAAAATGCGGCTACGGTGGTGAACGTTCCGGATGCGTCTGGAGCGGAGATTTCAATTGCACCCTCGACACTTGCCTTCGTACTGTCATTTGTAGATAAGGCATGCCTATATATATTTTCGGTAACAACTATTGCATCATCGACTATCATACCTATTGCAAGAACCAAAGCCGTCATTGTTATTACATTCAAACCAAGCCCGTACAAATTCATAAAGTATAAAGTTGCCATAAATGTTATAGGTATCGTCAGTGCAACAATGAATGTGGGTCTTATATTGCCCAAAAAAAGCCACAGCATCAATATTACCAATATGGACCCGAGAATAAGGTCATTTATAATTTCGTGTCTTGCTTCCTTTATTATCTCTGCTTGATTATAGAATGTTTTTATTTTTGTACTCGCCGGATACAAGCTTTTCGGGACTTAAAATATTCACTGACCTACATATTAATATTCGGTGCGGCATTTCTTGTACTTTATTGGTTTATAACACGCTTTGTGAATGACCAAATAAAGGTAAATTTAAAAAGGGAAGCGGCGAAAATACGCATTATACAAAGAAGTAACGGATTGAGTGCGATAGAGCGTTATATAAAATCACACGAACAATTTAAAGGAGAAGACCATAAATATTACCTGCTCATTAACAAAAACGGCAAAGTTTTAATCGGCGATCTGAAAAAATGGCCCTCCGGATTTAAGGTCGGCAAGCCTATCGAGAATATATGGGTATCAGAAAAAAATATAATTGGTAAAGTCGAAGACGGCGACGGTTATTGGCCTATGCTCGGAATAAAGTTCAAAGACGGTTCTAAATTATTGATAGCTCAAGGTATAAGAGGTACGGAGGATTTAAGAGAAACGCTGTTTACAATAATGGCAATAATATTTTCGCTGATAGTGATAATGACCCTTACAATAGGAATATTCCTCGGTAAAAGCATACTTTCTCATACGGATAATATTAAGAATGCCTGCAACAGCATAATTAACGGTGATATATCAAAAAGAATACCGATAAGCCAAAGAAATGATGAATTTGATACCATAAGTATGTACATAAACTCTATGCTTGATGAGTTAGAAAGCTTTATTACTCAGTCAAAAGAAACGGCAAACGGCATAGCTCATGATTTAAAAACACCCCTAAGCAGGGTAAGAAATAAGCTTGAAATGCTATTGCTGCACAACGACGGAGAATTCTCAAATTCTTTGGAGGCAATGTTAAATGACATAGATAAAATCATAAAGATGCTTAATTCTTTGCTAAGTATATCTCAGATAGAAACAGGAGCGCTTAGAAAAAATTGGCATAAGATTAACATATCAAAAGTTATTGATGAAATAGTTGATTTTTATCAACCGTTTGCAGAAGAAAAAAAGATAAAAATTACTACATCAAAAGAAAGCGATGTTTTTATTTCAGGCAATGAACAGCTTTTGTCACAATCAATGAGCAATATAATAGACAACGCCATAAAATATACCCCAAAAGGCGGCAAAATAGATATATCAATAAACAAAAAAAACGAAACTGCTTCTATTTGGG
>WGCD01000042.1 GCA_015493995.1 Desulfurellaceae bacterium | reverse complement strand
CTAAAGCTACTGCTCTTGGTGGTGCGTACTCCGCTTATGCGGACGGACCTTTTGCTGTTTACTACAACCCCGCCGGATTAACACAGATAAAAAAACCTATGGTAAGTGCCGGTTTGGAGATTATGAATCCCTCTTTAAAAGTTTACGACTACAAGGCTAAGGACGGAAGCATATATCATAACGAAGTGCAGCCCTACAACAAAACCTTAACCGACACCTCTCCGAGCTTACTCATACCGTCAGCGGGTTTTGCAATACCCTTAAACGACAAATTCACATTCGGCTTTGCAACCTATGTTCCATACGGGCTGCATATTAAATGGGACAGCAACAATTTAAATAACGCAGGTGTTTACAACTCTTTTGAGTCATACTATATGAGAGTTGTGGCAACTCCGACAATCGCATACAAAATTTCCGATAAACTGTCTGTTGGATTTGGTATTTCGATAGGGCGCTCCTATAGTGGGTCTCAGAGAAGAATATATGCCCCGGGAACTCCTTTGAATAATAAAATAATAAAAGGGACATTTATGGATGCGGTGAATTATTCCTACAACATCGGTATTATGTATAAGCCTATAAAAAAGATAACTCTTGGTTTAACTTATAGGTCAAAAACAAGCACAAATTTCAGCGGGACCGTTAAGGTTATAGGAGTGCAAAGCGTTGGAGCAACAACTTCGATAGACCACCCTGACCAGATTCAAGGCGGCATAAGGTTTACTCCAACAGATAAAATTTCTCTTGAAGCAGATGTTCTTTGGACACGCTGGGACCTTGTTGACCAATACACGCTGCATTTTAACACTCCTTTGTTAGGCAAAACCAAAGAGACATTCGACAGAAATTGGAAAAATACCACTCAGTACAAATTCGGCGCCGAGTGGAAAGCTTCCAAACTGTTGACATTAAGAGCCGGATATTACTATGACCCCTCCCCCATTCCAACGGAAACATTCGACCTTCTATGGCCTGACGGAAACAAATCAACTTACTGTGGTGGTCTGGGTTTGAATTTCGGTAAGATTAGTGTTGATTTGGCTGCTCAATATATTGTTGCAACAAGTAAAAGGCATATAAGGGGCGACAGCAAAGAACTAAACGGTTCATACGCAGACCCATTAACAGGGCAGCCCGGCAGTGTATCTGCCAAAACATGCGGTCATCTTTGGGGATACGCTTTGACCGTAAACTATATGTTTTAATAGAAAAAGGAGGAATCTATGAAAAAACAGATAGCATATATGCTTTCCGTCTTTCTTATTTTTGCGCTTTATTCTTGCGGCGGAAGCAGTGGTGGTCCTCATTTGGGCAGCGCATCCTCACAAAGCGGATATCAACTGAAGTCCAACACACTGGTATTCTATCCGGACCAATCAGATTTAACAAAATCTATTGTTCCGTTTCCGAATGATATACTTCTTCAGTCAACTTCAGATAGAAATGCGGTTACGAATCAAACAATCCCTCAAGCAAGTATCTATATACCGACAACAGGTGTCACAGATCCGGCAACATTGGCTTTCTATACTGCAATTAACAAACTCTATCTTCAGGGTTTAAGCCCAAATACACCTATAACGATACCGCTTGCAACCGATAAAATCCAGTTAGACCAACAGCAACTTCAAAATAATATTACAGCGGTTGACATAACAAGGTTTGTAGGTTCAATTTTGCAAACTTATATGCAAACCTACCTTGATACACAACCTCCGGCCCAAGATTATTGCTCTTTATACTCTACAAATCTAGACAATCAAACCCTGGCAGTGGCTTGTGCAGATACAATTTTGGGATACTACTCACAAACCTCACCTTCAACTTTGCAGACATTTTTAAGTAATGTTTATCCGGCTGTTGTTACACCCTTAATAGTTAAACAAAACGGCAATGTTATAAACGGCTATCCTGCCGTTCCTTTTAATCCGGGTGACCAGTACGCTGTTGCTGTTGAAAATGAAATTGACAAGCTGCAATCTTCTACACTGGCACAGCTCTTAATTGGCGATAAACCTTTAACAGGAAGCCTTACTCCCTTAGAGGAACTCAGGCAATCTTATGTAGGCTTACTACCTCTTTTTCAAGCTGTAGGCATTCCCAAAAATAATATACTTGAAATGTTTACATTTAAAGTTGCATCTAAAACTCTGGGTCTTTGGGATTATGGACAGATAGGAGCTGCCGCTCAAGGAAAAATAAATCCCTCAGCTATGGATATCAAAGGATATCCATACGCCTATCTTGACAATATGACCTATTCAACAGATAACACAACCAATGAATATATGAACAAAGTTGACCTATTAAGTGATTTACCTCTTGTGTGTTCTAATGTTCCCGGATTGCAAATCACCGACAATGAAACCTACTTTAAAGATATTAACGTGTATCAATTGGGTGCAGTAAGTCCTATAGCATTGGATTTAAAAGCAAATATTGACAATTCAACAATAGTTGCAGCTGATTGTTACAAAATTTTTGATAATGCTACACTGTATGACAATGTTTCAATTGCAGCCTACAATACAAATTTGTCATCACCTTCAGGTATAATAATTTTCCAACATGGTTTAGGTAGAGATAAAAGCGATGCAGGTATTCTAGCCAACGACCCGAATTTTGCAAACTATGAAATCTATGCAATGGATTTACCATGGCACGGCAGCAGAATTCCTCCATACTATGTAGATAACCAAACTGAGAAAGAGGAATTAATTCAAAATTGCCCTAAAGGTAAGTGCTATCTAACATCCAATCCTATAAACAACGTATTGAATATTTATCAGTCACTCCTTGATATGCATACATTTACAAAATTTATTTATGCCGGAGATGCAAAGACAATGGCAGCATACGGACAGCCTCCTTTACCGGTTTACTTTGTTGGTCAATCTATGGGCTCAATAACGGGCTCTATGCTGTTGAATTTGGATAACATAACCTATTCGGCTGCTTTAGCGAGTTTGCAACTTCCCGCCAATAACTACATCTCCAAAGCAGTTCTTAATGTCGGCGGTGCTAACTACTCAGCAATATTAACTAATGCAACAAACCCTGAAATAATGGGACTTCTCTGCAGTGCTTTGAAGATACCCACAAACCAATGCACCCCTGAAAACGTTGCAAAATATAGGGGTACGATAAGCTACAATATGACAATTGCACTGTTCCAGCTCGTGCTTGACCCGGTTGACCCTGCATTTATGGCAAGAAACCCATCCATTAAGGATAAGGTGTTACTGCAGTCTGCATATCACGACACACTTGTTCCAAATACTTCCAACGAGATTTTATACAATGATTACAATATTCCTACATATCCATACACAAGATTTTCACCACAGGCAATTTCCTGTAGCAGCACAAGTATTCTTGCAGATTCGGGATGGTATATGTATAAAGGAGAATATCCGTATGATTGGATAAATCATGGCTTTATAGTCCATACAGCCAATACTTTGGATGAACTTAACGAAATGTATCCATCTGCAGCAGGTCATATGAGTTTGGAATGCGTAAACAATGCGGAGGAACTTTCAAGACAACAGGCAAACGAATTCTTTTCACAATAACAGTCTCAAGGCGGGTTTATCCCGCCTTTTTTTCTTTAAAACCAAGCCTAAGCGTATGATAGATGGATGATTGTTTCAGATATTGTGCAGGAATATGTCGTTTTCTTCTATTGTATCGCCTTCACACAAAACAACAGCTCTTTCAATAACGTTTTCAAGCTCTCTGACATTCCCGGGCCAGTTGTATTTAAGCAAAATATCCATAGCGCCATCTGATATTGAGCAAACATTCTTTCCAAAAGAAGCTGCGTACTTCTTTAAAAAAAACTCTGACAAAGGAGCAATATCCCCTTTTCTTTCCTTTAAAGGCGGTATTTTTATGGGGAAAACGTTGACCCTGTAGTATAAATCCTCTCTGAAGTTTCCGCTTTTTACCTCTTCTTCAATTTTCTTGTTTGTTGTGCAAATAATCCTAACATCTACCTCTACGGATTCCTTTGAACCAAGCCTGTCTATCTTTCTTTCCTGTATAACCCTCAATATTTTTGCTTGAAGTTCAAGAGGCATTTCCGTTATCTCGTCAAGAAGGAGGGTTCCCTTGTTTGCCTGTTCGAATTTGCCGGCGTAGTTTTTTGCGGCACCGCTAAATGCCCCTTTCTCATAACCAAACAGCTCACTTTCAAGCAGATTTAATGGTATGGCGGCGCAGTTAATACCGACAAATCTTCCTTTCGACCTTTTGCTTGAGCTATGAATATATTGAGCCAACATCTCTTTACCTGTTCCACTGTCGCCAAGCAGTAAAACGGTTGCATCTGTCTGTGCTACCTTATATGCCAAGTTCAATATATCTTTCATCTTTTTCGATTCAACGATAAAACTATTGTCTTTTGCTGATTCTTCAATACCTTCAGAAGCCTTTTTATGCGATATTGCCAAATTAACTACTTTTTGCAGAACATCGGCTGAAAACGGCTTCAGTATGAAGTCGAAGGCACCGAATTTCATAGCCTGCACGGCGTTTTCAATTGTCCCAAAAGCCGTTATCATTATAATTGGGGAGGATGTTTTAGATTTTGCTTTTTGCAGAAATTCAAGTCCGTCCATCTTCGGCATCTTTAAGTCGCTTATAATCACATCAAAACTGTCATTTTCAAGAGTTTTTAATGCCTCAACAGCATTTTTTACAGAGTGCGTATCATATTTCAGATGTTTTAGAGCTGCAGAAAGCGCAGCCCTCATCTGCTCGTCGTCATCAACAATTAAAACCTTATACATTTTCTTTTGCCACCTTTACGGCTTCTATGGCATCTTTGGCATAGAAATCCGCACCTATTTTTTTTGCAAACTCCTCGGTCGTTGCTGCCCCGCCAATCATTATTTTAACCCTCAAACCCTTTTCTTTAATTTTGTCGATAACCGATTTCATATTTATCATAGTTGTTGTCATTAAAGCGGAAAGTCCTACGGCACTTGCACTTGTCTCTTCTATGGCTTTTATTATCGTATCGTCATCTACATTTTTGCCCAAATCAACAACCTCAAATCCGTTTGTTTCAAGTAATAGAGATACTATATTTTTTCCTATATCGTGAATATCTCCTTTAACAGTTGCCATTACTATTGTCTTGCCTTTTTCTTCTTTAACGGCACTTTTTTTAATAACCTCTTTTAATATATTAAAAGCTTTCTTCATGGCGTTGGCTGATTTTATCATCTGAGGCAAAAAATATATACCCTTATCGTATAGGTCACCTACGGCTCTAAGCGCCGGTATCAAAATTTCATTGCTGATTTCAAGCGGTTTTTTTGTTTTCAAAGCCTCTTTGGTGAGCACAACTATATCCTCTTCATTTCCTTCAATAACGCACATATAGAGCTTATCTTCCAAAGAGCCTTTCTCAAAACCCGATTCTATTTTTGTGCTTTTTCTTTTTGAAAAGGAATCTATGCTTATATCGGATGCGTTTTCTATATAAATAGAGGCATCCTTATCTCTATCTACTATCAAATCGCTGGCATACTTAATCTGCCAAAGCAAGTTGTCGTAGGGGTTCATTATTGCACTATCAAGTCCGTTAAAGACAGCCATAGCCAAAAATGCAGAGTTAATCAGCATCCTGTTTGGTAAACCGAAAGATACATTGCTTAAACCCAAGGTGGTAGTTATGCCGTATTTATCTTTAACTGCTTTTATGGTTTTCAACGTTTCAAACGCCCGTTTTTTATCGCTTCCCACAGTTAACGCCAGGGAATCCGCAACAATATTCTCCTCGCTTATACCGTATTTTGCAGCCTCTTTGACAATCCTGTCGAGTATCTTGATTCTGTCTGAAGCGGTTTCCGGAATTCCTGTTTCATCAAGCAGCAAAGCCAAAACCGCAGCACCGTATTTTTTTGCTAACGGCAACACCATATCCATGCTGTCTTTAGAACCGTTGACGGAATTGATTAATACCTTGCCGTCAGCTGCTTTTAAACCAGCCTCAAGCGCTTCATAACTTGATGAGTCTATCACAAGAGGTGTTGAAACAACGCTTTGAACAGCCAAAACACATTTTTTCATCATCGCGGCTTCGTCAATCATAGGAACGCCGACGTTTATATCCAAAACCTTTGCGCCGTGTTCGGTTTGGTCTATAGCTTCTTTCCTGTATAATCCTGTTTTTCCTTCTTTGAGCTGCTCTTTCAGCTTTTTCTTTCCCGTAGGATTAAGCCTTTCGCCGATAAACACTACAGGTCTGTTATAGCCTATATTTACAATTTCACTTCGGCTGGTTAAAGCTGTCGTCTTGGGTATGCTTCTTTCTTTAACTTTTAACCCTTTCGTTTTTTGAGCTAATAACCTTATATGTTCAGGTGATGTGCCGCAGCATCCTGCTATAATTGAGGCATACTCTTTAAACTCATCGGCATATTTTGAAAATTCTAAAGCTCCTACAGGAAAGATGGTTTTGCCGTCAACAAGCCTCGGAATTCCGGCATTGGGTTGAATAATAAGCGGTTTTTTTGTAACCTGAGCCATTTTCTTCACAAATTCGTTTAATTTATCAGGTCCGACAGAGCAGTTTGCCCCAATGACATCAACATCCATTACCTCCATAGTCTTGGCAAACACCTCAGGTGATGTGCCCAATATCGAGCGACCGTCTTCGGCAAAAGTCATCATAGCAATAATCGGTTTATCGCTTAATTCCCTTATACCTATAACCGCAGCCTTCAGCTCTTTTATATCCATAAATGTTTCCAAAGAAAAAAGGTCTGTGCCGGCATCTAAGGCTCCCTTTGCCTGCTCTTTAAAAATCTCTTTTATTTCATCAAAATCAGCATCACCTACAGGCTCTATAAACTGCCCCGTTGGTCCTATTGACAAAGAGACAAACCCGTTATCCTTTACAACCTCTTTAGCAAGCTCAACAGCATTATAATTAATTTCGTAAACCTTATCGGCTAAGCCAAATTCGGATAATTTAATCCTGTTTGCTCCAAATGTATTGGTTACGATTATGTCAGCTCCGGCTTGCAGGTAAGATTTATGTATGTCTTGAATATCTTTTTTGTGTGTTACGTTTAAATAATCCGGGCTTTCTCCCGTTTTCAGTATATTTTTCTCCTGCAGTTGAGTTCCCATAGCTCCATCTAAAATTAATATTTTTTTTCCTATTTCTTCTCTAAAATCTCTCATTTACCCACACCAACTGCATTAAAAGGAAGCATAAGCGTTCTCTTTAAAATCCCAAAAAATCCTTTACTTAAACCTTCCAGCGGAACAGGTTTCACACTTATTTTCTTATCAGCACTGCCTTTTATATGCACATTCACTCCCGTAAAGCTTCTCTCTTTCCCACCTATAATCCAGCCGATAACCGGGATTTTTGAAATTAGCCTGTTTACCGACCTGAATGTAGTAAAAGTAGCATAAATGTCAACATACTTTTTCATTATATCATATTTACCCTTCGCAAATATATCCAAATTTTTACCGTAGAGTGCCGCCAAATCGTTTTTCTGAGTATATAAAACACCTTTTTTTATATACAGTGGAGCTTCTATTTTTTTATACGGCAGACTTTTCTGCGGTTTTGACTTACCAAATATAATTTCGACTATATTTGTTAAACTCAACAACTTTAAAGTATTGGATACATTTTTAAACTCTCCGTTTTTTGCGCTTGCAAATATATTTCCTTCCAAGTTTTTAATATCAATTGTGTTATTGTCGCTGTTTTTAAGATTGGCTTTCATCTCAAAAAAGTTTTTATTACTGTCACACCCTGTTAAAAGCGCAAAGAAATTATAGTCTTTTATTTTAATATCTATATTTCTATTCTTCCTTATAATGGCAATATTTGTATATTTTGATGCTAACTTCAAAAGACCGTTTGTTTTTGTGTTGACTATCTCAATATCCGTTTTGCCTACAACCTTTTTTCTTTTTTTATCTTTGATTGTGAAATGTTTTATGCGTAACGACGCATCAATATTCAACTTTGGAATTTTAAAATAAGATTTTTTCGAACCTGTTGAAAACTTTATGTTATCAAGGTCTAAGGTTAAATTATCAACATTTGAAATTAAATTTATTTTCAAGGTCTGCTCATAATCGACAAATCCGTTTAATTTTACAGGAACCTTAAATATGCTCAAAGTGGCATTTTCTATAAATGCCTTTGTCTTATCAAATAATATGTCAGCTTTAATTGAGTTTATATTATCGGATACAAAACCATTTTCAATGTTCACTTTGCCTGTTATTTTTTTCAGAGGATTTTTTATATCACCGATTACATTAACATTACCCGTAAGAATACCACTTTTTATCGGTGAATTTTCATTTTTAAAAAATAGATTTCTTATATAGTTTATATTAAGTTTCCTAAACAACAATTTCAAATCGAATGAAAAATTGCTCATATTAACTCTTCCAGATGCAGATAAAAGATTGTTTAAAGTAAATTTTTTGATTGTTACAGTTGGGTTGTTAAAGCTCCCTGAAAAAGAGGCTTTTAACGGCAGTTGACTATTGTTTGATATGTAGGCTGTGTAATTTACACCGGCTTGAAATTTAAAACTTTTCAATCCACCATTAATGGATACGTTTATCCGCACACCGTTTCTAACTATACCGACTCTTTTTTGCAGTAGTTCATCAATCAGATAGTTCATATCGTTTTTTGACAAATTAGCGTTAAAAGAACCTTTTAAAACCAGCTTAGGCTTAATAAATATGGTGAATTTTTTTGTGGAGACCGTTGAGGCAAACCCCTTCGCCCTCAAGTCTCTAAGCTGAACAAAAAGAGAATTCACTTTGCCTTTTCTGACAACTCTTTTTATTTCCACAACGCCCCAGGATTGTATAAATTTGCTTGGAATGTTTGAGTTATAAAATTCAACGCCGTTTGAGCGTATAACAACATCAAAATTAAAATAGGGTTCGGCTTTCCACCTGTAGTCTTCCACCTTTGTTGTTGCACTGAATTTTCCAGCTAAGGCTTCGGTTTTTCCTAAAACCTTCATATCGTTTTTAGAAAATATGTTTTCTTCCAAAAATACCCTTGCCAAATCGTTTGCCGTGCCGTAGTAGTGCAAATCCATATCGCAAGGATATCCTTTTGTTCTGTGTATGGTTATCTTTGAGTTTTTAAAGAGCACCTTTTCGAAATTCCCGCTCGCCGAAGCCTTAAATAGTGTTGGGGTTATTGAAACA
>WGCD01000041.1 GCA_015493995.1 Desulfurellaceae bacterium | reverse complement strand
GTTGAGATGGTTATGCCGGGCGATAATGTTGAAATGACAGTTGAGCTTATAGCACCCGTAGCACTTGAAAAAGAGACAAGATTTGCTATAAGAGAGGGCGGAAGAACTGTTGGTGCTGGTGTAATAACCGAGATAATAGAGTAAGGGGAATGAAAAAGATGGGTCAAAAAATTAGACTGAAGCTAAAATCTTTCGAAGCTAATCTTTTGGATAGTTCGGTTAAAGATATCGTAGAGACCATTAACAAAACCGGTGCTAAGGTTAAGGGTCCCATACCTTTGCCTACTTGTATATCGAGATACACGGTTTTGCGTTCTCCTCACATAAATAAAAAATCGAGGGAACAGTTTGAAATAAGAACTCATAAAAGGTTGATAGATATAGTCGATGCATCACAGCAGACTGTAGATGCATTGATGAAAATCGATTTACCGGCAGGTGTGGATATAGAAGTAAAACTTTAGGTTGTTATAAATGGAGACAAGAACTTTTAATAAAACAAGTTCCTCTGTTTCTTGTAATAAATTAGTTATGGGAGTATAAGCAATGTTAGGTTTGATTGCCAAAAAGTTGGGTATGTCTCAAATTTATCAGGATGGAAAGGCAATTCCGGTTACTATTTTAGAGGCAGAACCGGGTGTCATAACGCAGATTAAGACAAAGGAGAAGGACGGTTATGACGCAATACAGGTAGGATTTATCGATACGAAGGAAAAGAGACTCACAAAGCCTGTTGTTTCCAAGTTTAAGAAAAACGATATTACGCCAAAGAGAATTCTGAAAGAATTTAGAGTGGATGTAGGAGGCTATAACGTTAAGGACGAGATAAAACTCGACATCTTTGAAGAGGGTGAGATTGTTGATGTTATAGGGACAACAAAGGGAAAAGGATTCGCAGGTGTTATGAAAAGACATAATTTTGCCGGAGGACCAGACGGTCACGGTTCTATGTTTAACAGGAGAGTTGGGTCTATAGGTAACTGTGAGTTTCCCGGAAGGGTTGTTAAAGGAAGAAAGATGCCTGGTCACTACGGTAATGTTAAGGTTACTGTCAAAAATCTCAAGGTTGTAAAAATAGATGCCGAAAAGAACATAATCGCTTTAAGAGGAGCTGTTCCCGGCTCTAAAGGCGAGTACATCAACATTATTAAGAAGGGGAAATAAGCTATGAAGTTGAATGTTGTAAATAAAAATTCGGAGATTGTCGGGGATATTGAGGTCAGCGTACCGGAGAGAGCTTCTGCAAATAAGGGCGTTTTGTTTAACAGAACGGTTAGAACACTGCTTATGAACCAGAGGCAGGGGAACGCAAGCGCAAAAACAAGGGGAGAGGTTTCAGGCGGAGGTAGAAAGCCGTGGAAACAGAAAGGAACGGGAAGAGCAAGAGCCGGCTCCATCAGGTCTCCGTTATTTGTGGGCGGTGGCGTTGTTTTTCCGCCGAAGCCAAAAGACTACTCCTTAAAAATGAATAAAAAAGAGAAAAGATTGGCGTTTATAGAAGCATTGGCTCAAAGAATTCAAGAAAACGGTTTGATAGTAATTGATGAGTTGAGCTTCGATGCTCCTAAAACAAAAGAGGCTTATGAACTCTTGAAAAAACTAAACGTTAGTAAAGCCTTGATTGTTTTGGAAAACGGTATGAAAAATGCCTATCTTTCTTTGAGAAATATCGAAGGAATTGAAGTTAAGAATGTTGATACGCTTAATACGTATGACTTGCTTAGGTTTAGAAAGATTATTGCCCCAAGAAGCGTTGTTGAGAAAATAAACAGGAGAATTTCAGATGGATAAATGGAGCGTTATTAAAAGAAGGGTGATATCGGAGAAGGCGTTTGAGTCTCAGGAGTTCGGTAAGTATGTATTTGTTGTTGATAAAAAAGCAAATAAACCTGAGGTAAAGAAGGCAGTAGAAGCCATATTCGATGTTCATGTGGAGAGTGTAAATATATTGAACACAAAAGGCAAAGTTAAGGTGTTCAAAGGTATTAAGGGCAGAAAGCCTTCTTTGAAAAAGGCTGTTGTTACACTTAAAGAAGGCGAATCTTTAAAAGAATTGTAAAAGAGGTTATCTATGGGTATAAAGTTGTATAAGCCGACGAGCAACGGAAGAAGGTTTGCAAGCGTTCTTGATTTTTCCGAACTCACAAAAAAGAAACCGGAAAAATCTTTGATTAAGATTTTGAAAAACCACTCCGGTAGAAACAATAAGGGCAACGTTACCGTCAGAGGCAGAGGCGGAAGAGTAAAGAGATTTTACAGGATAATTGATTTTAAGAGGGATAAAAGGGATATTCCAGCTACGGTTAAGGCAATAGAGTATGACCCCAACAGAAGCGCAAATATAGCTTTGGTAGTTTATAGAGACGGCGAGAAACGCTACATTTTGGCACCTTTGGGATTAAAGGTTGGAGATGTTATAGAAGCCGGCGAAAAGGTCGAGCCTAAAGTGGGTAACAGTTTACCCATAAAAAGCATTCCTGTGGGCAGTATAGTGCATAACATAGAGTTGAAGCCCAAAGCAGGCGGACAGATTGTCAGAAGTGCCGGCGTTTTGGCTCAGGTTATGGCTAAAGAGGGGAAATATGCACACATAAGATTGCCAAGCGGCGAAATGAGACTGATTAACGTTGAGTGTTACGCCACCATTGGGCAGGTCGGAAACACAGACCACTCAAATATAAATTGGGGCAAAGCGGGAAGGATGAGACATAAAGGATTCAGGCCTAAAGTAAGAGGTGTTGCTATGAACCCGGTTGACCACCCGCACGGCGGCGGTGAAGGTAAAACGGGTACCGGCGGAACACCTGTTACACCTTGGGGAATTCCGACAAAGGGATATAAGACAAGGAAAAACAAGAAAACGGATAAGTTTATCGTTTCGAGAAGAAAGAAATAAGGAGGCTTGAATAAATGCCAAGAAGCTTAAAGAAGGGCCCTTTTGTTGAGGAAAAGTTGATTAAGAAGGTTGAAAAGCTTAAAAATAGCAAGAAAAAAACAATGATTAAGACCTGGTCGAGAAGAAGCACAATCATACCTGAATTTGTGGGTGTTACGTTTGCCGTGCACAACGGTAGAAAATTCGTTCCGGTTTATGTGACGGAAAATATGGTTGGGTATAAGCTCGGTGAGTTTGTTCCTACGAGGACATTCAAGGGACATAAAGGCGTTGTACAAAAGAAAATAGGTAAATAGGTTGGTGGTTTATGGAAGTTGTGGCAAGATTAAAGAGTGCTAAAATATCACCTATTAAGGTGAGAGAAGTTATAGGCGTTGTTAAGGGTAAAAACGTTAATGACGCTTTAGTCGTTTTGAAAAATTCCAACAGGAAAGCTTCGTATATTCTTATGAAGCTTTTTGAGTCGGCAGTTGCCAATGCACTTGAAAAAGGTTTTGATGTTGATTCGTTTAAGGTTATTAATGTAACCGCCGACGACGGGCTGAAAATGAAAAGGTATCAGCCAAGAGCTATGGGCAGAGCGGGAAGAATTATAAAAAGAACCAGTAATATAGTTGTTACTATTGGTGATTAGGAGGTGAGTTTTGGGTCAAAAGGTTAATCCGATAGGTCTTAGGCTTGGAATAACAAAGAAATGGACGTCTCAGTGGTATGCAGAGCACGATTTCAAAGACAAACTGCTTGAAGATCAAAGAATTAAAAAACAGATAAAGGCAAAAATATACTACGCAGGTATATCAAGAATAGAGATAGAGAGAAAAAGAAACAAGATGACGGTTAATATATATGCTGCAATGCCCGGCATAATTATAGGAAGAAAGGGTTCTGAGGTTGAAAAACTAAAAAAATTCATATCCTCTTTGACGAAATCGGATGTAACTGTCAATATTAGAGATGTTTCCAAGCCAGAGACCGACGCCCAATTGATAGCTGAAAATATTGCCCTTCAGCTTGAAAAAAGGATGCCGTACAGAAGGGTTATGAAGAGGGCAGCCTACCTTGCTTTGAAAAAAGGGGTTGAGGGTGTCAAGATACAGATGTCGGGTAAATTGGGCGGTGCCGAAATGGCAAGAAAAGAATGGATAAAGGAAGGGCGTATCCCGCTAAGTACGCTTAGGGCTGATATAGATTATGGATTTGCAGAGAGTTTGACTCAAGCCGGTGTTATCGGCATAAAGGTTTGGGTTTTTAAAGGAATGGTATCTTCTTGATGAGAAAGGTGGTGTATTGCTATGTTAATGCCTAAAAGAACAAAATACAGAAAATATCAAAGAAATAGAAGTGGAGTCAAGGGCACATCCTACAGAGGAAGCAAGTTAGCCTTTGGTGATTACGGAATGAAAGCTGTTGGCAGGGGCGAGGTTACAAATAGACAGATAGAAGCCGCAAGGGTTGCTATTAACAGGGTTTTGAAGCATCAGGGCAAAATTTGGATAAGGATTTTTCCTGATTTTCCGTTAACCAAGAAGCCGGCGGAAACGAGAATGGGTAAAGGTAAAGGCTCCATAGAGCAGTGGGTAGCCATAGTTAAACCCGGCAGAATACTCTATGAGGTCAGCGGCGTCAGTGAAGAGATTGCAAGCAAGGCTTTTACCTTAGCCGCCCAGAAATTCAATATAGAGATGAAAATAGTTAAACGGAGTGAATGGGCATGAAAGCGAGCGAATTAAGAGAAACGAGCTTGGAAGAGCTTAAAAAAGAGGAAGATAAAATAAGAGAGGAAATTTTTAAACTCAACTTGAGAAGAGGGTTGGAACAGCTTGATAATCCGAAAAGAATCAGAATACTCAAAAAAGACCTCGCAAGGGTTCTGACCGTGATAAACGAAAAAGTAAAAGCCGGAGAGAGTTTATGAGCAAATTAGTTAAAGAGGGCATTGTCGTAAGCGATAAAATGGATAAAACCGTAGTTGTCGAGTTTGAAACGTTGATTGAACATCCTAAGTTTCATAAACACATAAAAAAGAGGAAAAGATTTAAGGTTCACGACGAGAAAAACGAAGCCAGAGTCGGTGATACGGTGAAGTTTGCATCATGCAGACCTATTTCAAAGGATAAGCATTTCAGGTTGATAGAAATCACCAAGAAATACAAAGGTTTAGGAGATAGAAATGATACAACCGTATAGTATTTTAAAATCCGCCGATAACTCAGGAGCAAAACGCCTGATGTGTATCAAGGTGTTGGGCGGCTCAAGAAGGAGATATGCCAGGGTTGGCGATATAATAGTTGCGTCGGTCAAGGAAGCCGACCCGAACGGTAAAGTAAAAAAAGGCGATGTAGTAAGAGCAGTTGTTGTAAGAACAAAAAAAGAGTTCAGGAGACCGGACGGCACATATATTAAATTTGACGAAAATGCAGGGGTTATTGTAAATAACTCAAAAGAGCCGATTGGTACGAGGATTTTCGGTCCGGTTGTCAGGGAATTAAGGGCAAAAGAGTTCACCAAAATCATATCTTTGGCTCCAGAGGTGTTGTAATGGCAAGAATACGTTCAGAATTGAAAACAAAACTTAAAAAGAACGATAAAGTTAAGGTTATATCCGGGAAAGACAAGGGAAAAGAAGGCAGTATCATATCTTTTGTTGTCAAAAAAAACAGGGTTATTGTTGAAGGTGTTAATGTAGTGAAAAAACATCAGAAGCCCACGCAGTCTTCAAAAGGCGGAATTATAGAAAAAGAAGCTTCAATCCATATCTCAAACGTTATGCTCGTTTGCCCTCACTGCGGAGAGGCTGCAAGAGTTGGATTTAAACATTTGGAGAGCGGAGAGAAGGTTAGGTATTGTAAAAAATGCGGAGAAACACTTTAAGGAGGCTCGGATAGATGTCGGATTATGTTCCAAGATTAAAAGCCCTCTACAAAAAAGAAGTTATTCCTTTGATAATGAAGGAGTTTTCTTATAAGAATGTTATGCAGACTCCCAAACTGGAGAAAGTGGTTGTTAACGTAGGTTTGGCTGAGGGTATGCACGACATTAAGCTGCTCGAATCCGTTTTGGAAGAGCTTGCGATTATAACAGGGCAAAAAGGTGTAATAACAAGGGCAAAAAAATCGATTGCGAACTTTAAATTAAGAGAAGGAATGCCTATAGGCTGCAAGGTTACCTTAAGGGGAGATAGGGCATACGAATTTTTGGATAGATTCATATCATTTACCATACCGAGAATAAGAGACTTCAGAGGCGTGCCTTTGAAGGGTTTTGACGGTAGGGGTAACTACACATTGGGCGTAACGGAACAGTTGATTTTCCCGGAAATTAATTACGATAAAATTTCAAAAATACACGGTTTGAGCGTTACCATAGTGACGACAGCTAAAACGGACGAAGAGGCAAAAGCCTTATTGGAGGCTTTCGGTATGCCTTTTAGAAAAAGCAGTCAGGCTTAAATAAGGAGAGAGTATGGCAAGAAAATCTATGATAGAAAAATCGAAAAGACCACCTAAATTTAAGGTCAGAGCACACAACAGGTGTCAGATATGCGGAAGGCCGAAAGGTTATATAAGAAAATTCGGCATTTGTAGAATTTGTTTTAGAACATTAGCCTCAAAGGGTGAGATACCGGGCGTAATAAAGGCTAGTTGGTAGGTGATGTATGGGTAAAAGATTGGCGGATGGTATTTCGAGTATAAAGAATGCGTTGATGGCTAAGCACAATTATGTTGATATAAAAAGCAATTCTCTTGTTTACAGCGTTTGCGAAATTTTAAAGGAAGAAGGTTATGTTAAAGACGTTAAAAAACTTGAGAGCTTAGGCAATAAAAATGTCATCAGGGTTGTGCTGAAGTATGTTGACGAAAGCAAGAAAGAACCCGTTATAAAAAGCATAAATTTGATAAGTAAACCTTCAAGAAGGGTTCACATACAAGCCGATGAAATTAAACCCGTTATGAACGGTCTCGGTGTGGGGATTATTTCTACGTCCAAAGGTATTATGACTACCGAGAAAGCCAAAAAACTCGGTGTGGGCGGCGAATACATCTGTGAGGTATTTTAATTTAGGAGGTAGTAATGTCCAGAATAGGTAGAACTCCTATTCCTATTCCAAAAGGGGTAGATGTAGAGATACTGCAAGACAGAGTTAAGGTTAAAGGACCTAAAGGCTCTCTTGAGCAAAAATATGATGCAAAGTATGTTAGTGTAGAGAAAGACGATAATAATATTTATATAAAGGAAAAAGGCGAATTTAAAAACTCAAAGGCTATGCACGGTTTGTACAGAAGCCTTATCTTTAACATAGTTGAAGGTGTCAGTAAAGGATTTGAAAAATTTTTGCATATAGAGGGTGTAGGGTATAAAGCAGCCTTGTCAGGGAAAAAATTAACGCTTTCTGTAGGATTTTCACACGACATAGTTTATGATATTCCTGACGGTGTTACTATAGAGGTCGGCTCAAAAGGTGTTGAGATAAAGGTTTCGGGTATTGACAAGCAGCTTGTAGGAATGGTGGCAAGCCAAATCAGGTCGTTTAGGCCGCCGGAGCCCTATAAAGGTAAAGGAATTAGATATAAAGACGAGTATGTCAGAAGAAAAATGGGTAAAGCAGCTAATAAATAGGGGGAACAAATGTCAATGAAAAAAGATAGAACAGCCGAAAGAAAGAGAAGAAAATTAAGGATAAAATATAAGATAAGAGGAACTCACGATAGACCGAGGCTATGCATATATAAGAGCTTGAATCATATTTATGCCCAACTTATAGATGATGAAAACGGTACGACCATTGTTTCTGCATCCACTCTTGATATGGACTTAAAGGATAAGGTTAAGGGTTCTAACGTAAATAGCGCAAAGCTGATAGGCGAGGTTATAGCCAAAAAAGCCAAAGAGAAGGGTATAACCAGAGTTGTTTTCGACAGAAACGGCTATATCTATCACGGTAAAGTAAAAGCGCTCGCCGACAGTGCAAGAGAATCAGGACTTAAATTTTAGGAGTAATTATGATAGGTGTTGAAAAAGAGTTTGAAGAGCGAGTTATAAATATAAACAGAGTTGCCAAGGTTGTTAAGGGCGGAAGAAGGTTTAGATTTAGCGCTCTTGTTGCGGTAGGTGACAAAAAAGGGAGAGTAGGCATAGGCTTGGGCAAATCCAAAGAGGTACCCGAAGCCATCAAAAAGGCTATAGAGAAAGCAAAGAAAAACCTCATAGAGGTGCCCATAACTCCTGATGGGACCATTCCTCATCCTATGGAGTTAAAAGAGGGTGCAAGTGTTGTTTTGATGAAGCCCGCAAGACCGGGTACGGGCATAATAGCCGGCAACACGGCGAGGTCTATTCTTGAGGTATGCGGAGTGAGTAATATAGTTGTGAAATCTATAGGTTCAAACAATATTCATAACCTGTCCCATGCCGTTATTAAAGTGTTGAAATCTTTGAGAAGCAAGGACGAAATTTTGAAAATCAGAGGCTTGAAATAAGGAGAACCGCTATGGGTGATTTGAAAATAACAATGACAAGAAGTTTGATAGGACAAAAGCCCACGATAAAAAAGACGGCTGTTGCTTTGGGGCTTAAAAGACCTAATAAGTACGTTATAAGAAAAGATACACCCTATATTAGGGGTATGATAAAAAAATTGGAATTTATGGTAAAGGTTGAAGAACTATAAATTAAGAGGTGTTTGAGATGGAACTGTATGAGCTGCCTAAAATAGTCAGAAAGAGAAAAAGAGTCGGAAGGGGAGACGCAAGCGGATGGGGAACAACTGCCGGCCGCGGAACAAAGGGTGAAAAATCCAGGTCGGGAGGAGCTAAACCGCAATATTTCGAAGGCGGTCAGATGCCTTTGGTAAGAAGACTTCCCAAAAGAGGATTTAAGAATATCTTCAGGGTTGAGTATGATGTTGTTAATGTCGGAAGACTCAATGAGGTTTGCGAAGACGGAGACAGAGTGGATATTTTATATATGATGGAAAAGAATCTGGCAAAAAGCTCAAAGCCGATAAAGATTCTCGGAGACGGAGAGATAAGTAAGAAACTCAACGTTGTTGCGCACGCTTTCTCCAAAAGTGCAAAGGAGAAGATTGAAAAAGCCGGCGGAAGTGTAGAGGTATTGCAGTGAAAGAGGACTACGGAAATATTTTTAATGTTCCCGAGTTAAACAAAAGGCTTCTTTTTACGCTTATAATGTTTATTGTGTTCAGAATAGCAGCGCACGTTCCGACACCTGGAGTTAACGCACACGTGCTTGCTGCTATCTTTGCTCAGGCAAAAGGTACTGCTTTGGGCTTATTTAACCTGTTTTCCGGCGGCGCAATTAAAAACTTCAGTATTATATCTTTGGGTATAATGCCCTACATATCGGCTGCCATTATTATGGAGCTGTTCACAGCTGTCAGCCCTGAGCTTTCGAGGCTCAAAAAAGAGGGTGAAGCAGGCAGAAGAAAAATTACGGAATACACAAGATACGGTACGGTTATCATATCGTTTTTACAGGGATTGGGTATTGCCGTAGGGCTTCAATCAATGCAGGGTCCGGGTGGAGCCAGTGTTGTTATATGGCACGGACTTCCTTTTGTCTTGTTTACTGCCGTAACTATGACAGCGGGAAGCGTATTCTTGATGTTTCTCGGTGAGCAGATAACCGAAAAAGGTATAGGTAACGGAATTTCTCTAATTATCTTTGCGGGAATCGTTGCCAGATTGCCTGCGGCTTTGGGTAATCTCTTCAGACTTATAAGTGCTGGTGAGATGAGCATACTTTCTTTGCTTATCATATTTGTCGTAGCGGTTGCCGTTGTGGCATTTGTTGTATTTGTCGAGCTTTCGCAAAGAAGAATACCGGTGCAGTATCCAAGGAGAATGGTCGGAAGAAGGATGTACGGTGGGCAAACGAGCTATATTCCGTTAAAAATTAACGTATCCGGTGTTATACCGCCTATATTTGCATCGTCCATACTGCTTTTCCCGGCTACTTTGAGTAAGCTTGTGAATATACCTATTTTAAAACGTATTTCAGATTATATAATGCCGGGAAGTCTTGTGTATAGCGTAGTTTACATTGCATTGATGTTCTTTTTTGCATATTTTTATACGGCAATTGTATTTAACCCAAAGGAGATAGCTGATAATTTAAAAAAGAACAACGGTTTTGTTCCCGGAATAAGACCGGGTAAATATACCGCTGACTACCTCGACTGGGTTTTAAGCAGACTTACGTTCGGCGGTGCAATCTATCTGTCTTTTGTGTGTGTTTTGCCGTGGATTTTGATAAGAAGGTTTAATGTTCCGTTTTATTTCGGCGGCACAGCACTGCTTATCGTTGTTCAGGTTGCGTTGGATACAATAATGCAGATACAGGCGCATTTGTATATGAGAAATTACGAAGGTTTCTTGAAAAACAGAAGAACGAGATAGGGAGAGATTTTTATGATTTTAATTCTTCTTGGTGCACCCGGAGTAGGTAAAGGGACTCAGGGTGAGCTTATTGCCAAAGAGTACGGCATTCCTCAAATATCAACAGGTGATATTTTAAGAAAAGAGGTGAAAGAGGGCAGTGCACTCGGAAAAGAAGCAAAAAAATATATGGATAGCGGTGCACTTGTGCCGGACGATGTTATAGTAGGAATGATGGAAAATCGTATAAAAGAGGACGATTGCAAAAACGGGTTTATACTTGACGGTTTTCCAAGAACCGTTGCACAAGCCGAGGCTCTTGATGTTATGCTTGAAAAAAACGGTCTTAAACTCGATAAGGTTTTATTGATAGATGTGCCAAAGGATGAAATTATAGACAGGCTAACTGGCAGAAGGGTTTGCTCCAAATGCGGAGCCGTTTACCATATAAAAAACAACCCTCCGAAGAGAGACGGGGTTTGTGATAAGTGCGGCGGTGAATTGATTCAAAGAAGTGACGATACAAAAGAGGTTGTTGAAAACAGGTTAAACGTATATGAAAAATCCACTATGCCGCTTATTGAATATTATGAGAAGACAAAAAAGTTGGTTAAAATCGACGGATTGGGCGATATAAACGAAATTTTCTCAAAGGTTAAAGCTGTTTTGGGATGATTATCTTAAAATCGAAGGAAGAAGTAGAGAAAATGAGGATTGTCAACCGTATGGTTGGGGAAATTCTCAACATCTTGAAAAATAGCGTTAAACCTGGTATAACCACCGAGTATTTGAACGAAGTAGCACAAAAGGAAGCAAAAAAAAGGGATGCCAAATGTGCGTTCAAGGGATACGGAGGTTTTCCTAAAGCTCTGTGTACATCCATAAACGAAGAGGTTGTCCATGGAATACCTTCGAAAAAAAGGAAGTTGAAAAACGGTGATATAATAAGTTTGGATTTCGGGCTTATTTATGACGGTTTTTACGGAGATTCGGCAATTACTGTGGCTGTTGGACATATAGATAAGGAAAAGGAAAATCTTATGAAAGTAACGAAGGAATCCCTCTATAGAGGCATTGCTCAGGCTTGTGCGGGAAACTATTTGTACGATATTTCAAAAGCTGTGCAAGAGTATGTTGAGGGGTTCGGTTACGGAGTGGTGAGAGATTATGTTGGTCACGGCATAGGGAGAAATCTTCACGAAGACCCGCAGGTGCCAAACTATGTTCCCAAATCCGGCGATAGAGGACCTATGTTAAAAGTCGGTATGACCATTGCAATTGAGCCGATGATTAACGCCGGAACATGGAGGACAAAAACTTTGAGAGATGGGTGGACTGTTGTGACGCTTGATAAAAAACCGTCGGCTCATTTTGAGCACACCATAGCAATTACTGAAAACGGTCCCGATATCTTGAGCGAGGTAAATTGATTTTATGGCGAAAGAAAAAAGTATTACGGTTGACGGAGAGGTTGTAGAGTCTCTGCCCAATGCTATGTTTAGAGTAAAACTCGATAACGGGCATATTGTTTTAGCCCATGTTGCAGGTAAAATGAGAATGCATTTCATAAAGATTCTTCCGGGTGACAAGGTTAAGCTCGAGTTGTCTCCATACAGCATAGAGAAGGGCAGAATAGTGTATAGATATAAGTAATCGGAGGTATAAATGAAGGTTAGACCATCTGTTAAAAAGATATGCCCTAAATGTAAGATAATAAAAAGAAAGGGCGTTGTTAGGGTAGTGTGCGAGAATCCTAAGCACAAACAAAGACAAGGTTAGTGGAGGTTTAAGTGGCACGTATTGCAGGAGTTGAATTACCGAGAAACAAGAAAACGGTTATAGCTTTGACCTATATTTACGGCATAGGCCATAAAAGGGCTTGGGAAATTGTTCAAAAATCCAAGGTTGACCCCGATAAGAGAACCAATGAGTTGACACCGGAAGAAATACAAAAGTTGAGAAATGTTATATCGGACTATAAAGTTGAAGGTGACCTAAGAAAAGAGGTTGCCATGAATATCAAGGCTCTTATGGATTTGGGAAATTACAGGGGCTTGAGGCACAGAAGGGGATTGCCGGTTAGAGGTCAGAGAACAAGAACTAACGCAAGAACGAGAAAGGGCAGAAAGAAGACGGTCGGAGGCAAATAAAAGAGAAATGAAGGAGAACGTGATAGATGGCTAAAGCAGTTAGAAAAAGAAAGAAAAGGATTAAGAAAAATGTTGCAAGCGGCATAGCTCATATTCAATCTACGTTTAACAATACTATTGTTACATTTACGGATAACGACGGTAATGTTTTATGTTGGGCAACATCAGGTGAAAGTGGATTTAAGGGAACAAGAAAAGGAACACCGTTTGCCGCTCAGGTTGCCTCTGAGAATGCTGCAAAAAAAGCCCTCAATTTCGGTATGAAAGAGGTTGATGTCAGGGTAAAGGGTCCCGGAGCAGGCAGAGAAACGGCTATTAGAGCCATTCAATCTGCGGGTATAAGGGTTAAATCAATTAAAGACGTAACGCCTATTCCTCATAATGGATGTAGGCCACCAAAAAGAAGAAGAGTGTAATAGGAGATTGATATATGGCAGTTTATAACGATGCGGTTTGCAAAAGGTGCAGGGCGTTGGGCACCAAACTATTTCTTAAAGGCGAAAGATGCTTTACCGACAAGTGTGCTTTTGAAAAGAGGCCCTATGGTCCAGGAAAAAGTAAAGGCAGCAGAAGAAAGATAACGAGTTACGGAGAGCATCTTATGGAAAAGCAAAAAGCAAAAGCTGTTTACGGTGTTTTGGAAAGACAGTTTAGAAAATACTTTTACGAGGCAAAAAAACAAAAGGGAGAAACAGGCGTAAATCTTGTTCAACTGCTTGAGAGAAGACTCGACAACGTTGTATTCAGAGCTGGTTTGGCATCTTCAAGGAAAGAGGCAAGAAGGCTTGTTTCTCACGGGCATATTCTTGTCAACGGCATCAAGGTTAATGTGCCTTCATATATTTTAAAGAAGGGTGATGTAATCAGTTTATCTGAAAAGATGAAAGCAAAAGACGAGGTTAAGTCTAAATTTGAAGATAACTCAAGAAGGGGAGTTTCTTCCTGGATATCTGTGGATATTGATAAAATGAGTGCAACATTTGTAGATATTCCGACAAAAGAGGATATTCAGCCTCCGTTTAATGAGAATGCCATTGTTGAGTTGTATTCTAAATAATAAAAAGGGGAAGCTGAAATATGAAGAGCGTTTTTGATTATTTAAAGCTGCCTACGGAAGTAAAGATAGAGGAACAAAATGACGTTTACGGACGTTTTTCACTTGAGCCTTTAAATGAAGGCTATGCTGTTACCGTAGGTAATGCTTTAAGAAGAGTGTTGCTGTCTTCCGTACCCGGTATTGCCGTTGTTGGTATTGAAATTGACGGCGTTGACCACGAGTTCAGTTCGATTGACGGTGTGAAGGAAGATGTGATGAATATAGTTTTAAATCTCAAGCAGGTTAGATTTAAGGCTTTAAATGATAACTTTCAAACGGCGGAAGCATATATAAACAAATCAACGCCGGGGAAATTAACAGCCAATGATATAGAGTTGCCGGGCAATGTTGAGATACTCAACAAAGATGAATACATAGCACAGCTAATGGACTCGGCATCTATAAATGCAAAAATATATCTTGAGAAGGGAATCGGATATAAACAGGCAGACGCCGAGACGATAAATAAGGAGATAGGATATATCCCCATAGACGCTCTCTTTTCGCCAATAAGAAGGGTTGCTTATAGGTCTGAAAAAAGCACCATGAAGGATTTCTACGATTATGAGAAGCTAATACTTGAAATAGAAACTGACGGAAGCATAACGCCTATCAAGGCGCTTCATACGGCAAGTTATATTTTAAACGGTTATGTTTCTTTATTCTTGGAAGACTTTAAGGATGCAGGCGAATCCTTTGATATGGAGGATGGAGAAAAAGAAGAAGAGCTTAATGAAAATCTGCTTAAAACCGTTGACGAACTTGAACTGAACGTAAGAGCATCCAACTGTCTGCTTGCCCACGATATAAAATATATATGGGAGCTTGTTCAAAAGACCGACTCAGAGCTTTTGAATACAAAGAATTTCGGTAAGCAATCTTTAAGAGAGATAAAAGATTCCCTCAAGCAGCTCGGCTTAAATCTCGGAATGACATTTTCCGACAATCAGGTGAAGAGAATCAAAGAAGCCATCAAAGAGAAAGAAGGAGAAGAAAATGAGGCATAGAAAAAAATACAGAACCCTCGGTGTAGATTCCGAAAGAAGAAAACATCTTTTGAGAAACTTGGCTGTTTCTTTGTTGGAACACGGTAGAATTACCACAACCGACGCAAAAGCGAAGGAGCTCGTTAAGTTTATGAGTAAGTTAATAACTATGGCTAAAAACGACAATCTTTCATCAAGACGAAGGGCTTTGGCAAAACTTGCCAATAATAAATATGCAGTTAGAAAACTGTTCGATGAGATTGCTCCGAAGTTTGCAGAAAGAAACGGCGGTTATGTTAGGATTGTTAAGGTTGGATTCAGAAAGGGAGATGCAGCCCCGATTTCTATAGTCGAATTTGTGGAATAAATGGTTTTAAAAGTAAATAGAAACGCTTTTTTGGGAGTATCTTTGATACTCCTTTTTTTTATTGCAGACTATATAAGTAAGCTTTATATCTCCAACAATATTCCCTATGGTTCGTATGTAGAAGTTGTAGGCGGGTTTTTCAATATAGTTAATATTCACAATAAAGGAGTGGCTTTCGGTTTTTTATCAAATTTGCCGGAATTTTACAGACTGGTTTTCCTGTGCGGTATTAGTTTGGTAGTTTTTATCATTATTTTATATCTAATACTATTTTCCAAAGACAGAAATTTTTTTTACATAGTCGGCTTGGCTTTGCTTGGTGGAGGGGCTTTGGGCAACCTTTATGAAAGACTGTTTCAAGGATATGTGGTTGATTTTCTCGATTTCTATGTCAAACAGTATCACTACCCGGCTTTTAATCTTGCCGATTCTTTTATAACAGTTGGTATTTTCGTGCTCGTTTTATACAAACTTAAATCAAAATAGCTATTTTTCTATATGGTGCTTGTATTGTTTTAATATGTACTCCACAGCCTCTTTTTTATCCTTTATGGTGTTGAGCAGCTGCTTTTTAAATATGTCTTTTATTATGATTGAAAAAATTTTAGATGGTTTGAATCCGAGAGAAATCAAATCCTTTCCTTTTATTATGGGCTTCATACCCATTAAGGTTTCAAGGTAGTGCCTTATCTTCTCATTGTTTGTTTCTATGGCGTATAAACATAACACCCCTTCAATGCTTAATTTTTCAAGCGCCGTGTATATGTCGAAATTGTTGCTTTTAGGATTCCTCACCGTTCTTATGGCAAGAGGAAATTGGTAAACGTCTTTTTTAACTATTTTGCTTGTTTTTTCATCAGCGCCAATTGTATCGCAAAAGCTGAGGGATTTTCTTAAAAGATACTCCAGCAACATTAGAAAAACAACGCTTTTGTCTATTTTTTTGTCCTTCCATACAGTTGAATAGCTGTTTACTATATTTTCCAAAATACTTACATATTCGAGAATTCTGCTATCTATAATAATTCTTTTGTCAAAAGAGTATAAGAGTCTGTATTTTCTTAACATCTCCAAGCTGCATCTAACACAATTCGAGTTCAAAATATATTTTATCTCATTGAAAACACGTATTTTGTCAACATATTTTAATATTCCCAAATCTATGGCAACCTTAATGAGTTTATCGGTTTGTTTGCCTATTTCAAAGCCCAACCGTGAAGCAAATCTTATTGCTCTGAACATTCTTGTTGGGTCTTCTATAAAGCTCAACATATGTAGAACACGTATTTTTTTCTCTCTTATATCTCTAAGCCCGCCGAAAAAATCCAATAAATCGCCGAAATTGTCGCTGAGTTTAACAGCGAGCGTATTTATCGTAAAATCTCTTCTGTATAAATCAAGCTTAAGGGAGCTTTGTTCCACATTTGGCAGAGAACCGGGCAAATCGTAATACTCTTCTCTTGCAGTTGCAACATCTATCCTCATTCCGTCTTTCAAGATTATGGTTGCAGTCTGAAATTCTTCGTGCGTAGCCACTTTTGCCGAGTACTTTTTCGCAAAATTCTTTGCAAACTCAATTCCCTGTCCCTCTACAACTATGTCTATGTCGAGGTTTTTGTAACCTAAAATTATATCCCTGACAATTCCACCTACCATATAGGCTTTGAAATTCAATTTTTTGGCTATATCTCCTGCGTTAATCAAATAGTCTATCACATTGGGAGGCAGTATTTTTCTGATTTCCGCTTCTATATTTTTAGTTTTTTTTGGTTTTTCTATGTCTATCCCAGAGGATAGTATTTGCAGGAGGTTTGTCCTCGTGATAACACCAATCAGCTCGCCTTTTTTTGATAATACAGGTATGATACGCTGCTTTTCGTCAATTACAAGATGTTTTATACTCTCAAATGTGTCTGTTTCTTTAACGGTCTCAAATTCGGTTATGGTAAACATAGATATTTTTTCGCTATTCATATGGTGATACATTGCTTTATTGATAATCTGCCTTGTAACTATTCCTACAACATTTTTTGTTTTTCTGTCCAACACAACCAGGGCGTTCATACCGCTTTTGGATATTATATCATTAACCTTTTCAAGCGTATCGTCCGAATAGACGTATTTTGGCGGAAAGCTCATTATATCCTTTGCCTTAACCTGGCTTAAAAGTTTCATTTTGATAAGATAACTTAGTTTTTCCGCAACCTCTATCAACGTTTTTTCTTTAATGACGGCGCTTGCCGCCTGTTTATGTCCCCCTCCGCCTATTTCTTTCAATATTGAACCTACATCAACTCTTTTGTTGGAGCGTCCTATAACGTAGATTCTTGACGCCATTCTGAATATACATATTGCGGCATCCAGTTTGTCTATGGACATCAACTTATTTACCGTTGAGGCGACATTGCTGATATATTCGTCAACCGAGGTGAAGGATAGGGCGACCTTTTTGAAGTTTATTTCATATATCCTTTTGTTTTTGATTAAATCGTTCAAAATGGCTACGTCAACCTCGCTCAGAGTTTCTTCCATAATATTTCTGACCGTATCTAAATCAGCGCCCATCTCCAGCAGTTTTGCAGCCGTCATAATATCCTGGGGTGTTGTTGAGGTATATGAGAGTTTTCCCGTATCTTCATATATGCCTAACATAAAAAGTGTTGCTTCTTCTTCTGTTATACGTATATTTTTTTCAAATATCCTTTCTAATATTTGTGTGACGTTTGCTCCTATTTTTTTGTAGTAATTTTCTTTGCATTTTATATCACTCTCTTCGTGGTGGTCGTAGCATATTGTATAAACCTCATCGGCTATTTCGGCAAATTTTTGTTCTATCCGTTTTTTGGAGCGTGTGTCCACAACAATCAATGTGTCTATTTCCTGAACGTTGATGTTTTTGTTGTTTAAATAGGGATAGATGATTGTCTGTATTATAAAGTTTTTGGTAGAGCGTTCCGGTAAATCGGGAAAGGCTATAGCTGCATCTTTATAAAGTTTTTTTGCGGCTATGCAGCTTGATATGGCATCGAAATCAGGATTTTTATGCGTGGTTATAACTTTCATTTGCTTAGGAATTTGCTGTTTTTTACAATGAATCTCCACGGCTTGTCTTTGTAGCCCTTTGCATATTCTATGTTGATTCTTTTTGTGGAGGTAACATCGCCTTTAATTTCTTCTCCTTGTGTTATAAACAGCCTATCAGACAACAGACTGACTTTATTGTAGCTCAAATCTATATTCAAAGCCCCACACAGTTTTGCAGGACCGTTTGTTAAATTTATCAAGTCGGTGTTTCTGTTTTTAAGCATTATATCTATGCCGAACCTCGGTTCAATGGCTCTTATTAAAACCGCTTGAGGGATATCTCTCTTATTTGTTACGATATTTAGGCAGTAGTGCATTCCGTAAATAAAATAGACATAGGCAGCGCCACCCTCTTCATACATAGCTTCGTTTCTTTTTGTTTTTCTTAAATTGTATGAATGAGCGGCATCGTCTTGAGGTCCCATATATGCCTCTGTTTCGACTATCATTCCGCCTATAAAGCCTTTATCGGTATTTTTTATTAAATATTTCCCAAGCAGATTTTTTGCAACCGACACGGCGTCTTTCATATAAAAACCTTTATCAAGCCTTTCCGATTCTAACGAGGAAATCATCTTTAACGCCAGCCTCTTTAAATCCTTTAGCTCTTAAAATGCACGCATCACACTCACCGCAGGGCTCTTGTTTTCCGCTGTAGCAGGAGTATGAATATGAGTAGTCAGCTTTATGTTTCTTGCCGAGCTGTATAATTTCTGATTTCTTTAGCTTTAAAAGAGGAGTTAGAATTTTAAACGGCTTCCCCTCGACCCCTCTTTTTGTTCCGTAATTGACCGCACTTTCAAATGCGCTTAGAAAGTCATTTCTGCAGTCAGGATATCCGCTGTAATCCAGCATATTCCAACCACCTATGATATTGGTTATATCGTTTTTTTCGGCTATGGCTGCGGTTATAGATAAAAAAATACCGTTTCTAAAAGGAACATAGGTTATAGGTATGTAGCTTTCAATCTCCTTTTCATCCCTGTTTTTCGGCACATCTATGGATAAATCGGTTAAGGCACTGCCGCCTATCTGGGATAAATCGATTGAAAAATAGTGGCTTGTTATCTTTTTTCCTTTTATTTTCTCAGCCAACCCTAACGTTTCCTTTGAGTAGTCTATTTCTATTTGATGTCTCTGGTTGTAGTCAAATGTGACTGTTTGAATCTCATCGAAATTATCCAAAGCCCAAAACAGACAGGTTGTCGAATCAAGACCGCCGGAATAAATTACTATGGCACTTTTCATCATACACCTCTTTGTTTCCCGTATATTACCTTGTGGTTTTGCATTATCAATCTTGCTTCTTTTCTCGCCAGGTTACTATTTTTAAATGCTTCTATTAACATTTTAGTTTTTTTTACATATTTTTCAACGGGTTGTGCATTATCAAAAAGCGGCTGAAGCGTTAGCGGGTATAAGTCGAGTTTATCCGATAAGATTTGCACCTTTTCAATTTCGCTTTCGTCGTTTATAACAAATTTAAATTCTACGCTGTTTGATAGGCGTTTGTATCTGTTTAACGCCTCTTCGTTTATTGAAAAAAATTTCGGGCTGACTACAATATGTTTGAACTTCTTTATGCTTTTTTTTATAAATATTGTTCCGTTTGTCTCCAAAAAGTATATATAATTTCCGTATTTATCAATAAAATAGGACATAAAATCATCGTATAAAGCAGGTTCTCCGCCAGTGAATATAACTCTGTCGGTATTGAATTCGGAAATTATTTTGTATATCTCGTCATCTCTTTTTGTATTTTTTGGAACAAGCGCATACTTTGTGTCACAGAAATCGCAATTGAGGTTGCATCCTGCAAAACGTATGAATGCCGCAGGATAACCTATAAAGCTGCCCTCCATTTGGAGAGAACAGAATATTTCACTAATGAATGCTTCCATTTTTTATGTTTTTTCCTTTTTTTAACGTAAATTACTCGGAGTTTTTGTCAGTTTCGTAGAGATACTTCATTCTTAAATCGTAAAGCACCTCTTCTATTAGTTTCTCCTCTTCTTCGTTTAAATTGCCCTTTGTTTTTTCTTGAAGCATCTCTATCAAGTCTATTGTGTTTTTAGCTCCGTTTAGGTCTTTAGACTTCTCTTTGCTAAACGGGTCTTCAACTATACCAAGCTGAACGTAGGCGGTTTGAGCCAGTGAAACTATAAAATTACCGAAAGTAAGTTTGAATTCGTCCATAACTACTCCTCAAAATAGGTAGCTTTAGAGTTTTGTGTTTCATATACACTTACACTTGAAGGTTTACAGCCGTTTTTAAGGGATTCTTTGAGGTTTTCATAGATGTATTTTGCTATCATTTCAGAGGTTGGGTTTGTTTTTTGAAAATAGTCATTATCGTTTAAGTAGGTGTGGTCTAAGCTGTCCGTTATGTCTTTAACCAATCTCTTCAGCTCTTTGAAATCTATGGCAATGTAAGATTCATCAAGTTTTCTGCATCTTACACTAACCTCGACTATAAAATTATGCCCGTGCAGGTTTTCACAAGCACCCTGATAGTTGTTAAGCCTGTGTGCGGCTGCAAAATCGCTTTTTACGGTTATTTCAAACATTTTCACACCCCTTAATGCTTTCAAAGTGATAGCCCACAAGTCCAGAGGGTATTTTCGGATGAAAGAATGTTGATTTTTGAGGAACGGTTAAACCTTTTTCGGCAATTGCAACGAGGTCGTTGTAATCCATAGGTTTTAAGATAAAACCTATATCAGCCTCACCTCTATCCACAAGCTCTACAACCTCTTTTTGAGAGTGGGCATATCCGGCAACTTTTTGATTGGTTATGTCTTCCTTGGTTAACCCTAAAATATTTTGGTATATATACCGCTCAAATATGCTTACATCCAGTTTTTCAATTAAATCGTAGCTGCGTTTTTGTTTGAATCTTAAAGAGTAAAATGCACCGTTGTGATACATTAAAAAATCGCAGTTATGTTTCCCTTTTTCAACTGTAAAATATTCTTCCAATTTTTCCATAAATTGCTTGAAATCATCAATCTTTTTTATAAGTCTGTGAATAGGAAGGAGGCTCAAGCCACCGTCTTTGGCGTCAATCATCAGTGTCATAATATAGTCGAACCCGCCGTTTTTTATGCCCTGTTTATTAAAATATTCTTTAATCATCAAGGCGGTTTCATACCTGTGGTGACCGTCTGCTATAATAACATCTTCATTTTGCAGCTCTTGGGAAATTATCTCCTCCTTTTCGTACAGCGGATATATTTTATGCCTTATTCCTCCAAACTCGACGTCTATAGTCGGTTTTTTGCTGTTTATTGTATTTTCTATAATGTCAGTGATATTTTTGTTGCTAAAATACAAGCCCATAATGGGGCAGAACATCGCATTTGTTTTTGTTATAAGGTTAAAGCGGTCAATTTTAGGACCTTTAAGCGTTTTTTCGTGGGGTTTTATATGCCCTCCGAACTTCTCCAACCTTAAAGCTGTCAAAAAACCCTTTAAAACCTTTTTCACGCCTTCAAATTCATATTCTGCCGTATAAAGATAAAAGGCGCATTCGTTATCAAACTTTAAAATACCTGAAGAAAGCCATGATTCAACAAGTTGTTTTGCAGAATCGTAGGTATCAGGAAGAGTGATTTTTACTATATTATTAGGGTCATTGGCAGCAAGATGTTCTCTTTCGTTTTTATCGATAACATCATAGGGCGGTGCCATAACCAAAGATGAGACATTTTTATACATCACACCTTTAAAAGGATGTATTGAAGCCATACAATCTCCTTTTTAATTTTTTAATACAGAGGCGTAAGCGCATACAAATCAACTTTTTTAAAATATTCCGGTTTGAGTCTGAAAATATTTCTTACAGAGCCTATGTAATTTTTTTGAATTATTTTATAACCCGTTTTTGCAGCCTCGTTTTTTAGCGCAGAGCCTATTTCGCCGAGTCTTTCAATAAATCCGCTATTGAGCGTATAATCCGAAAAATACGTTTTTGTCCTGGATGTTTCGCAAATAATTCTGAAAGGTTCATTGAAAAATTCCTCGCTTGCCATTAAATCCAGCGAACTTACGCTATATACATATTCGAGTTTATCAAAAAACATACCTTTTATACTGGCAAGCACAACTCTGAGGGATGTATATTTCCCAGGACCTATGCAGCAGTACAGCCTTCCAATGTCTTCGATGCCTATTGACAGAGAATGAAAAGCATAATCGAAAATATCGGTCAAGATTTTTGAGTGTGTATGAGGAGAGTGAAGATGAAGGTCATAGATAAGCTCTTTTGAATCAAAAACTGATAGATTCATATCTTCAAAAGAGCCATCTATAACCAGTTCTTTCATCTATTGTTTGGGTTTTTGTTGAGTTGGCGGGTTGAACTGTATCGGAGGAATAATGACCGGAGCAAGACCCATTCTAATTAGAGTGTTTTGAACAAGTTCCCTGAAGTAGGGCCAACTATCAACAAGAACGGTTGATTGTGCAAATATCTCAAATACTTCGTCATCTATCGGTCCGCCTACCTGAAAGTCCATAAGGTAGGAGACCTCTATTGAAACAAATACATCCTCAGCATTGTTTTTGTTTGCGATTTTTAAGGAAAAGTCCTGAAAAACCCTTACGAAGTTATCATCCAAAACCTGATAAAATGCATTTTTATCAATATAAATCTTTTGTGTTTCCGGTGAAACGTCGAGCTTCTCGTCGTCAAACGAAGCCGTTATCTTTTTGGTTCTTATATTTGCCAAAGCTAAGTTTGTATTAAATTTATTAAATCTCTCCTCTAAACTGGCCATAAAGTCCTCCAAATTTCAAATATTTTTTAAATTTCTGTCTTTTGATAGTATTTTCTTTACACCTGATTTGTAAAAATTGACCGTTAGCGCTTCTGCTGAACTTATTGTGTCGATTGATAGAACAACTCCTTTTCCGTATATCGAATGTTCAATTTTATCTCCCCTTTGAAAATTTGCCTGTCTGGTTTTTGGATTCTTCACTGCTCCAATATCCGATAAAAAACGTGAAGGTGATGTAGAAAGCGTTTGGTTGTTTCTTTTTCTGGAGTGTGCATAGGTTATAAACAGATTTTCTTTTGCTCTTGTGATTGCAACATAAAAAAGGCGTCTTTCCTCTTCCATATCAAGTTCTGTTTCTTTCAGGTTTGCATTCGGGAATAATCCCTCTTCCAAGCCAACAACAAACACGCTGTTAAACTCAAGCCCTTTTGAAGCATGTATAGTCATTAAATTCACCATATCCTTTGCATCTTCTATTTCGTTGGAATAATCAAAAAGGGATATGCTCTCCAAAAAATCACTAAGGGTGTCGTCCTTGGCTGCGTTTTTAAGCTCCATAATATTTTCTATTCTACCATATTCTTTGGATTCTTCAAGATATTTCTTGTATTTGCTGACGTTTATAATCTCATCAATCAAATCCGAGGTGTTTTTTTGAGTATCAATATCTTTAAAAATCGATAAAAAGCCCTCAAGAGCCAGCTTTTGTTTTTTTGTCAGTGCACTATCTTTTATTAGAGAGTATGTAGTATCAAAATAGGATAATTTTTTCTCAGAGGCGCTTTGCTGGATTTTTTCAATAAGTTTTTTTCCTATTCCTTTTGGGTGAGATTCAACAGCTCTCAAAAAAGCCACATCGTCATTTTTATTGTTTAACAGTTTCAAATAGGCAATGGTGTCTTTAACCTCTTTCCTGTCGAAGAATTTTTTTGAGCCTATGATTTTATAAGGAATAGAGTGGCGCATCAGGGCGTCTTCTATAATTCGAGATTGAAAATTGGTTCTGTACAACACGGCTATGTCGGATAACTTGCCGCTTTCACTTAACTCTTCAATCTTTCTTACGACAAAATATGCCTCGTCGCTGTCTGTTGGAAACGAAAGAATGTTGACGTTGCCGCCGCCGTATTCGGAATATAACTCTTTCTTATTTCTAAAGCTGTTTTTTGATATAACCCTGTTTGCCGCATCCAGAATATTTTGACCGGAACGATAATTCTTTTCCAGTTTAACTATTTTGCAGTTTTCGTATTCGTGATTAAAATTCATAATATTTGCTATATCAGCTCCTCTAAAACCGTAAATGGATTGGTCTTCATCCCCTACGGCGCATATCTTATTATTTCCGTTGTAGAGCAGTTTTATGAAGATGTATTGAGGATAGTTTGTATCCTGGTATTCGTCTATAAAAATATATTTAAATCTGTTTGCATATTTGTTTCTTATTTGCTCGTTTTGGCTGAGAAGCTCTATTGCTTTTATGATTATATTATCGAAATCAACGGCATTTGCCTCTTGCAGTTTTTCTTCATACATTTTGTATATTTTTTGCACCATAGATTCGAAAGGGGTTGTTTTCGGCACTTCGTCATATCTTTTCATATTCAACTTATACTTGGATATTTTAGACAAAATAGCGCTTGGCGGGTATTTTTTCTTATCTATGTTAAGGCTCTTTAAAATCTCTTTTATAAGCCTTTCCTGGTCCTTTGTATCGTATATCGTAGGATTAAATCCCTCAAACCTTAAAATTTTCAAAGCTATTGCGTGAAATGTTCCTATATACATATCTTTAACCTTGGATTGAACCATAGACTCTATTCGTTGTTTCATTTCATTTGCGGCTTTATTTGTAAATGTGAGCGCCAGGATTTGATAGGGTTTTGCGTAGTTATTCTCTAAAATATAAGCTATTTTGTGCGTGATTGTTTTTGTTTTGCCGCTTCCTGCACCTGCTATTATGAGCAGATTTGAGTCGTTTTCCAAAACGGCTTCTTTTTGTTGACTATTCAGATTCTCTAAGATGTTCCAGGTTTTCTGTTGCATCATTGTATGCCTTAATTATATCTTTTCTTGTGATTATTCCGCTTATCTTTCCGTCTTTATCTACGACTGGAACTGTGTTTATCTCTTTAAACCCTATTTTATGCAAAATGTGGTTTAGGTTTTCCTCTGGATTTGTGGATATGACATCTTTATTTGCTATATCCTCAGCTACGAGAAAATCAGCAAGTTCGTTTTCTCCCAGTATGGATTTTAAAACGTGCAGGGTTATTATACCCACGATGTTTTTATCCTTATCCAAAACAGGAATATCGCTCTGTTTGGTTTTGGAGAGTATTTCGTATATTTTTGAGAGCTTTGTGGAACCATCAACGGAGGCAAATTTTTCTCTCATCAAATCTTTCACTTTGATATTTTCAAGAACATCACGTATGTACTCATATTTGTGTATCTTGGAGTGAGCCCTGTCTTTTGCCTGATAGTGCTCTATGCTGTATCTTGAACTCAGTAGGAAGCTTATCGCAACAACCCACATTGAGGGTACTATCAATTCGTAGTTTCCGGTTATTTCGGCAACGAGTATAATTACCGACAGTGGTGTTTTTGCCGTTGCTGCAAAAAATCCTGCCATTCCCACAAGCGCAAACGACGCCGGATTGTCAACCAGAGCAGGAACAATAGAGTGGATATATCCTCCGACTCCTCCTCCAATTGCAGCACCTATAACGAGACTCGGTGCAAACATACCAGCCGAATTGCCGCTTCCCAACGTGACGCTTGTTGTAAACATTCTGATTACTCCGATTAAAAGAAGAGCCGAAAATGCCGTTTTATTTAAAAAAGCGCTTTGCATAATACCGTAGCCCATTCCAACGCTGTGAGGCATAATCGCCCCGAACAAGCCGATAATCAAACCACCAAGTCCTGTTTTTATGTATAGCGGGGATTTTATTTTCTCAAAGGCTTTGGATACGGAGTTAAATACGTTTATAAAAATTATACCGCTTGCAGCACACACAAATGCCAAAATGGTGTATGAAATCAGCTCAAGGGGGTTTTGAAATTTCATAATGGGAGTAGAAAACATATGAACCCAGCCGAATTTAGCCGAGAATATTGAGTATGCTATTATTGATGAAATGGCAGCCGGAAGAAGAGCCTCATGCTCGAAATCAACATCCTTATACAGCACCTCAGTTGAGTATATGGCTGCACCCATAGGGCTCCTGAAGATTGCACCTATTCCACCAGCCATACCGCAAATCATCATTATTCTTTTTTCCTTATCGCTTAGGTGCAGCAGTTTTCCTATCCTATAACCCAAACCTGCGCCAGCGTGGGCTGCAGGACCTTCTCTTCCTCCTGCTCCTCCGACGCCCAGCGATATGACAGAAACAATGGTTTTGACAATAGGAACTCTGGCTCTTATAGGCAGATTGTTGTGGTATGATTTTATAACCTCACCAGTGCCGCCGCCTTTTGTTTCTTTAGCTACAAGGTGCATAATCAACCCGCTTAAAAAGCCGCCAAGGGTTGCAATGACTATAAAAATTATCTCATTGAACGGTTTGCGGACCTCATCAAGTAGCGGCGTCTCGTTTACCGGATGCGTGAGAGGAAATCCTGCAATATGGTTTAAAAGGGTAACCGATGTTAAATCCAACAAAATGAAGAAAATGACAGCACTTACACCTGCGGCAATACCCGTTAGTGTTGCGTAAATGAACCACTTTCCGGTTTGTGAGTGCCTTATGTTTTTTATAACAAAAAACAGCTCTGAAATTAAAGAAATTTTCATTCTACCGTCACACTCTTTGCCAAGTTTCTCGGTTGGTCAATGTCGTGTCCAAGGTATAAAGCTATATAATATGCAAACAGTTGGAGGGGAATGACATATACAAACGGGGTGAAATTGTAGTCTATCTTTTCCAATTCTATAAAACTGTCCGCAATATCGCTTTTTTTGTCTGACAACATAACTATTCTACCGTTTCTTGCCTTTATCTCTTCCATATTTGACATAGTTTTGGAATAGAAAGGCTCAAAATCAGGTGATATTACAACACTCGGTGTGTTTTCTTCGATTAAGGCTATCGGACCGTGTTTCATCTCACCTGCCGGATAGCCCTCGGCGTGAATATATGAAATTTCTTTAAGTTTCAAGGCTCCTTCTAAAGCTATCGGATACATCAATCCTCTGCCGAGATAGAGGAAGTTTTTGTATGAGTGGTACGATTTGGCTATATGCTTGACCAATTCGTCTGTTTTTTCAAATACGGTTTGCATAATATTAGGAACCGAAAGAAGTGTTTTTGTTTCTTTTGTAACATCTTTTCCTTTTAATTTTCCTATATAAAATGCCAGCATATATAAAACGGCGAGCTGCGATACAAATGCCTTGGTTGATGCAACGCTTATTTCAGGTCCTGCAAGGGTGTATATGCAGCTATCAGCCATTCTTGCAATTGCGCTCTCTTTAACATTAACTATAGAAAGTGTTGTTAAACCGCTGTTTTGTGCAAACCGTAAAGACTCTTTTGTATCTGCTGTTTCTCCTGATTGGGATATTGCTATAAACAGGTTGTTTTTTGAAAAGACAGGGTAGGAGTATCTGAATTCAGAGGCAATTTCAACCTTAACGGCAACGCCAGTAAATTTTTCTAATATCTGCTTTGCACACAATCCGGCGTAGTAGCTCGTGCCGCAGGCAACCACGGTTACGGAGTCTAATGTTTTTAATAAGTCCTCATCTAAGTTTATTTCTTCCTGCAAAAATATATTCCCTTTTTCATCTATTCTTGATTGTATCGTATTTCTGACAGCTTGAGCTTCTTCGGCTATCTCTTTAAGCATAAAGTGTTTGTATCCGCCCTTTTTTGCAGACTCTGCGCTCCAATGTATCGTTTTAATCTCTCTTTTAACCGGATTTAAAGATGAATCCTCTATTTCTACTTTGCCTTTTTCGATAAAAGCCAAATCTCCGTCTTCCAAAAATATGAACTGTTGTGTGTATTGTATGAGAGCCGATATGTCGCTTGCTATAAAATTTTCATTTTCTCCTACACCAATTACAAGAGGACTTTCGTTTTTAGCAAGCATTAAGGTGTTTGTGTCTTTAAAAAGAGCCGCTATGGCGAAGCTGCCTCTCAATAGTTTAATTGTTGTAATGAATGCCTCTTTGGGGGTGCTGTTTTTTAAGTAATAATCCAATAGAAGAGCTATGATTTCTGTGTCTGTGCCTGTTTTCCTTGTAATTCCTTTTTTGTTCAACAGTTCTTCCAATTCCCTGTAGTTTTCTATTATGCCGTTGTGAACAACCGACACTCTCTTGGTAAAATGAGGGTGAGCGTTAATAGTGTTGGGTGCTCCGTGTGTCGCCCATCTTGTATGCCCTATACCTGTTTTACCATTCAAATCGGTGTGTTTATCTATAATCAACGATGCCAAATCTATGATTTTACCCTTGGTTTTAACCGTTTCTATGGCATTGTTGCAAATTATAGATATGCCTGCGGAATCGTACCCTCTGTATTCAAGTGCACTCAAACCGTTTAAAAGTATGTTTATGGCTTTTTTGTCTCCTATGTATCCTACAATTCCACACACACCAACAAACCTCCGAAAGACAGAAACAATTTATAACACTTAAATGTCCATTTTTCAAACAATCTTAAAAATTTGCGGCAATCTGCTCTTTTGCTTTGTTGTATGCGTGTATTATGTCTTTTCTTCTGACAATACCTATGACTTTTTTGTCATTTTTGTCATCTACAATAGGAATCACGTTTATATCCTTAAAACCTATTTTATGCAAAAGCGAATGGATATTTTCCGATAGTGTTGTTGTTAAAACATTTTTATTTGCCAAATCCTTTGCCATTATAAAATTTTCAATGCCTGTATTGTTTATCAGGTTTGCTATGGATTTTATTGAAATAATACCGGCTAACAATTCACGATTATCCAAAACTATCAAATCGTCGTCCTTCGATTGTGATAGAATTTTATATATTTTTTTTAGGGGCGTTGTCAGATAAACCGTTGTAAACTTAGTGTGCATAATGTCTTTTACTCTTATCTCTTCAAGTATGTCTTTTGCGTATTCATAGTAATGAGCTTTTGAATGTCGTCTGTCTTTTACCTGTTTTTCGTAAATAGTCCATTTTTGAGCAACAAGATATCCGATTCCCGCAGTCCAGATTGACGGTATTATAAGGTGGTAGTTACCTGTCATCTCCGTTACCATAACAATTGTTGAAAACGGTGTATTGGCAGCCGCACTGAAAAAACCTACCATACCAACAAGTGCGAATGCCCCAGGCTGCGACGCTAAAGACGGGGCAACGTGATGTATCATTAATCCTATGGCTCCACCGAGCGCTCCGCCTATAACCATGGATGGTCCGAAAACGCCTGCACTTCCTCCACTCGATATGGTGAACGATGTGGCAAAAACCTTTAAAAAAGCTATAGAAAGCAGTGTTCCTACAGCTAAGTCACCGACCATAGCCTTTTGAAGGGGACCGTAACCCATTGATATGGCATCAGGGGCGAATATGCCTATCAAGCCGACCAGCAGTCCGCCTATTGCCGGCTTGAAGTGTGGTTTTATGTGTATCTTTTTAAATAAATCCCTGGTTCCGTAGAAAATCTTAACGTAAAATATTGCGAATATCCCTACACTGAAGGCAAGTATTGTGTATGAAATCAACTCAAGCGGATTTGTGAAATGAAAGACGGGGGTTGCAAACAGAGGAGTCCAGCCGAATACAAACGAAAATACGGAGTAGGCAACTATTGAGGCTATTACCGTATGTAAAAATGCTTCGCTTTCTATCTCTACCTCTTTATACAACACCTCTCCGGCAAAAATAGCTCCGGCTAAAGGCGCATGGAATATAGCCCCTATCCCTGCGCCCATACCGGCAACAAGCAAAATCCTTCTCTCTTTTTTAGATAATTTGAGTTTGGTTGCAAAGTAAGATGCAAAACCAGCACCAATTTGGGCAATAGGACCTTCTCTTCCGCCGCTTCCGCCGCTTCCGAGGGTTATCGCAGAAGCTATCATTTTTATAATAGGAACAATCGGCTTTATTATACCGTTTTTTTCGTGGTATGACTCTATTGCAGCATCGGTGCCGTGCCCTTCGGCTTCCGGGGCATAGGTATATACCAAAAAACCGGAAAGCAGACCGCCAAGAGTTGTAATCAAAAGCAGTATAAAAGGAGAAAAGTATCCATGCATTTCGTGAAATATTCTCGGCTCACCTGCCGGCTCTATTGTAGGATAGCCCGCAAGCCCGTTTAAAACATATACTGAAAAAAAGTGAGTTGCCACAAGAAAGAACACGGCTCCAAACCCCGTTATGATACCCACAATAACGGCATAGAGCATCATTTTGCTTAGAGGTGTCTTGCTGTAGGAATATCTGCTGTGCTCTACTTGAGGCATTGTTTTTTGTCTTTTTGGTATGAAATCATTCTTTATTCTTGTTTAACTTCCTTTCCATTTTTTCTCTGTATTTTTTAACCCAATCTTTTTTATTGACCTGAGGAACTCTTGAAAGAGCCAGGCTGTAAGCTTCGACTTTTTTAGTTACGGTTGTCCCGGCAGCAATTAAAGCGTCGTGCTCAACCTCAACAGGGGCTACAAGCTGGACGTCTGAGCCTATAAAAACCCTGTCTCCGATTATTGTCTTATTCTTTCTGTATCCGTCGTAGTTGCAGGTGATTGTTCCGCAACCGACATTTACATCCTCTCCGAGTTCGGCATCTCCTATGTATGTCAAATGGCTTGCCTTCGTTCCTTTGCCGAGCACCGATTTTTTAACCTCAACGAAGTTGCCCACCCTGACATTTTCGCGTATATCCGAAAACGGTCTCAAGTGGGCAAAAGGTCCTATTTGTGCATTTTTTTCTATTCTGCTTTCCTCAATCACGCTGTAGGGCTTTATGTGTACATTATCTTTTATTATGGAGCTTTCAATAACGCATCCGCTATCTATAATGCACCCTTTACCGATTTTTGTGTTCCCCCTTAAAGAGACGTTCGGAAAAATTATCGAATCTTGTCCTATTTCCACATCGTAATTTATGTATGCCGAATCCGGGTCTATAAATGTTACGTTATCAAATTTGTCAATTATGTTTTGCTGTATCATTTTTCTTACAACAGAGAGGTCTTTTCTTGTGTTGACACCGAGTACATTCTCTTTATCAACCTCCAGAACGTCTGTTTTTTTCGTTAGCTTAACTATATCTGTCAGATAGTATTCACCGCTTCTGTTATTGTTCATTATTTTTACGATGGCATTTTTGACAAAATCGGTTTTGAATATATATATTCCACTGTTGATTTCCGTTATTTTTTTGATTTCATCGCTTGCATCTTTCTCTTCAACAATTTCCACTTTGTCTTCGTTTCTGACAATTCTTCCGTATCCTTCGGGATTATCGAGTTTTGCAGTTAAGATAAGGCAGTCCAGTTCTTTGAGTTTAAAAACGCCGTAAGCGGCTTCTATATCTTCTTTTTTAATTAACGGCGTATCACCGTTTACAACCACAAAGCTCTCCTCTTGAATAAACGGCAGCGCCACCTTTAGGGCGTCTCCTGTTCCCTTTTGATCTTTTTGAATATAAACGCTGCTGTCTTTAAACATATTTTTTATGGTTTCGTATGTATCGTTGTTTACGACTATGTGCGTTTTATAGTGCTCAAGCTCTTTTAAAACATAAAAAATTATCGGTTTGTTGCATATTTTGTGCAGTATTTTATTTGTTTGAGATTTTATTCTTGTACTTTTCCCAGCAGCTAAGATTACAGCTTCCATAACTCCTCCTTGTTTAGTGTCTGAAATGTCTCATATGTGTGAATAAAAGGGGTATTTCAAATTGATCGGCAGCCTCTATTACCTCGTTATCCCTGATTGAACCACCCGGCTCAACAATAGCTGCAACTTTTTGGGAGTGGGCAAACTCAACGCTGTCTTTAAACGGAAAAAAACCGTCAGATGCCATAACACAATCGTCGAGGTTTATATTTAACTCCTTAGCCCTTTGTGCGGCAAACTTAGCCGAATCTATCCTTGATGTCTGCCCGCCGCCTATTGCAAGCGTTTTCCCATCTTTTGCATATACGATTGCGTTGGATTTGACAAACTTAGACACCTTAAATGCAAACGCCAAATCTTCAATCTGCTCTTTTGCAGGTTCGGTTTTTGTAACAACTTCGTATTCGAACTTCATTGGTGCATCGGTATCCTGCACAAGATAACCTCCGACGACGCTCCTTATTTCCTTAAAAGTTAGATTATCTATCTTATCAACCGCTATAACCCTTAAATTTTTCTTTTTACGCAGTATTTCGAGTGCATTTTTTGTGTATCCGTATGCTACCACTACCTCGTAAAATCTTTTGGTTATTTCAGAAGCAAGAGCCTCGTCTATCGTGCTGTTTATGCCTATTATTCCGCCAAATGCACTTATCGGGTCGCAGGATAGAGCTTTTTTGTATGCTTCGACAATATTACTTCCTTTCGCCACGCCGCAGGGTGTATTGTGTTTTATAATTGCACAAACCGTGTCTTTAAATTCCGACATTATTCTGTAAGCTACGTCAATATCCAGAATGTTGTTGTAGGACAGCTCTTTGCCGTTTAACTGTTTTGCGTCGGCAATTCCTTTTTTTAAAGGGTCTTTAAAGAATGCAGCCTTTTGCTGAGGATTTTCACCATATCTTAAAGGCAAAACCTTTTTTACGGCAATACCTGTTTTGTCATATTGGCTCAAGCCGAGTTTTTCAACAATTAAAGAGTCGTAATATGCCGTGTGGGCAAAAGCTTTGAGAGCGTAGTGTTTTCTTGTATTTTCGTCTATATTTTCAAAACTGTCCATAATATTTTTGTAGTCGTTGGGGTCACACACAACAAGAACACTTTTATGATTTTTTGCAGCAGCTCTTAACATAGACGGTCCGCCTATGTCTATGTTCTCAATCAATATATCAACATCATCGGTTTTAACAGCTGTTTCTTCAAAAGGATAAAGATTGACAACAACTATATCAATGGGGTCTATGTTAAATTCTTTAACTGTTTTTTCATGAGCTTTGTTGTTTCTTATGAACAATATGCCGCCGTGTATTTTAGGATGGAGTGTCTTTACTCTGCCGTCGAGCATTTCAGGGAAACCCGTATATTCTTCAACAAACTCAACATCCAAGCCTTTTTCTTTTAGAAGTTTAGCGGTTGAACCCGTCGAGAGAAGGGAATATCCTTGACTTGACAAGAATTTTGCAAATTCAACAACGCCTTCTTTGTTTGAAACGCTGATAAGAGCTTTTTTTGACATCCGAATTCTCCTTATTTCTTCGCTTTTTTCATTTTTTAGTGTAGAGCAACAGAGTTTTTTTGTCAAGAAAAGAGAGCTATGAGCATTGGGTTTGGAAATGATGGCTGGTGAATAGTGAATGGTATAATATCCACCCCAAAATTCACACCTCGCAGGTGTGAAAAAAGGTTAATGGTTAAGTTGTCGAATGGGTGAGTGGTAAATTGGGGATTGGTGTTTTGTGGCTGGTGGTTAGGATATAGGATTTAGGGTTCAGGATGCAGGATTTGGGACTAAAGCTGGACACTCAGCGTAGGTATAAATGCTTTATCATCGGCTTTGTTTGGATTGAATAAAACAAGAAAGTAAAAAGAACGACACAGACCATTAGCCTTTTGTCTTTGTAAAGAAAAAAACAATACTTAGAAAACCATAACACAATAATTGTATTGAGGAGAAGATGAAGGAAGGAGAGGAAATTTTAAGTAACGATAGCTTTATTTCCTTATACAAACGAGTTTCTACCAGAAATTTAGAAATCCGTCTTTTATTTACTTTTCTATGAGGAAATATAATCGGACAAGAAATAACAAAAGGTTTGACAACAAACGGATTTGAGGTGTATAAAATAAAAGAGAAGAATGAAATGACAAAGAGAAAAGCGTCAATAAAAGAAAAGTACGATAATGATTTTTTGGGAGGGAGAATGATAATGTTAAAAGAAAAATATAACCTATTGTCTTTATACCCCCAAACTGGCGGAATATATGTAATAGGTTTATATAAAGATAGACGTTCTCGGTAATAAAAGGAAAAAACAAAAATTGGTCAACAAAAATAAAAAATGTAAATTTGTAGAAAAGTGATTAAATGGATATTAGACATAAAATTATTTTTGGTAATGCAATAAGTATGGTAGAAATACCTGACAAAAGTATTCATTTAATCATTACTTCACCGCCTTATTTTAACGCACCGTTTGATTACAAAGACCTTTTTAAGAATTACGAACAATACCTTGGTGTATTGGCAAAAATGGCAAAAGAATCCTATCGAGTGTTGCAACGAGGGAGAATTTTTGCTTTGAATATTGACGATATGCTTGTGAATGGCGAGAAATATCCAATCACGGCAGATGCCATTAAAATTTTTCAAAAAGTAGGTTTTAGATACAGAGATAAAATTATTTGGAAAAAACCAGACGGATATTTACGAATTAGCAAACGAAGTGGTGTTTTGTTACAAAATCCATATCCAATGTATTTTTATCCCGATAATCTATTGGAGAGTATTATCATTTTTCAAAAAGGAAAATTCAATTATCGTTCAATTTCAAAAGAAACCAGAGAAAAATCAAAAATTGACAAGAAAGAATTTCAAAACAATAATTGGCATAAAACTTTATGGGAGATGACAAATGTTTTGCCCGGTTCAAAACTTGAAAAAGGTGTTGCTGCTTTTCCTGACGAATTACCTTATCGCCTGATAAAATTATTTTCGTATGTAGGTGAAACAGTTCTTGACCCTTTTCTCGGTAGCGGAACAACGATGAAAGTGGCAAATCAATTAAACAGAAACTCTATCGGGATTGAAATTATTAGAGATTTGGAAAGTGTTATCAGAAAAAAAGTTAATTCCAACAATTTAGAAATTATAGAACGTAGCAAGGGGAAATATAGATTTGTAACTTTGGATTATATTGAAAACAAGAAAAAAGGAATTTGATTTTATGGATATCACAGCAAAAATAACAGGAATTGAATATAAACCAAAATTGACAAACGATTTGGCAATGTTTGACTTCAATAATTTCAATATCAATGAATTACCGGCAAATTGTTTAATCAATTTTGACGGATTTTCATTTGGCTTATCAAAATGGGTATCACCTAAAAGAACCCGTTCCTATCCTTATGAAAGAGTTTATAATACACTTGGAACTGCCAAACGAATTACAGTTATTCCAATAATCAAAGATGAAGGTAAAAACGGCGACAGAGATTTTATTCAATGGGATACCGTTTCATTGATGAGTTTGCTTGACGTTTTTGTGGTTTTTGCGTATTACAAAACAGCCGAAAAACACAAGACACGAGATAGTAAAATTACCAACCAACAATTTGATAATGAATTAGTAAAGCGAAAAATTTCTGAAATCAAAAATTATCATAGTTCTGCTTTACATTGGAATTTAAAAGAAATTGAGCAATCATTTCCCGATTTAATACAAAAAGTAAAAGCAAGTTACAATGAAATCGGAAAGCGATTAAATGTAGCATTTCACAATGAACAAGGCATTGACCGTTTTGCCAACCAATTTATTAACGGTGTTAGAGACTTTATGCAAACTTCCAGACAAAAAGCACAAGAAGCTCAAAACCGTGAAATGCAAACTACTCAGCCGAAAGAAGCTTTATCAACTTTGACAAAAGCAACCATAACCATTGAAAACTATCTTGGCGGAAAATATTATTTCACCACAGATGAAATTAGAATAGAAAATGACAAAATTTATTTGATTGAAGCCAAACATTCTCGAACTTCCATTTTACCAAGCATCGGAGATATTAAAGACGGATTGTTAAAAATGATACTTTATACGAATTTGAAAAACGTATCAATAGACGACAAAGAATATACCGCAATCCCTATTCTAAAACTTACTTCGTCAAAATTGACAAAAGACATTTATAAAACTGATTATGAGATAAATACTGAATTAAACAATAAACAGAAAGAAATGCTAAAACGACTATTTGGCGAAGCAAACGAAAACAATTTTGAAATACTAATTGAAAAAGCCGAACAAAAATGATAAAAAGTCCTTTAAGATATCCCGGTGGTAAAAGC
>WGCD01000040.1 GCA_015493995.1 Desulfurellaceae bacterium | reverse complement strand
CTTTTACAACTCTATTTGTCAGATTGCTTTTTGGAGCATATCCCAAAGGCTTCTTAACCTCTATTCTTTCGCTGCCTTTAATGAAAACAAAATACACACCGACAACCAAAAGAACAAACGCTAAAAAAGTTGACAGCGCTAACTTTATAATAAATTTCGGGCTTTTTTTATTTTTTGGCAGGTCTATTTCTGTTGGAACCTGCGTTTTTATCAGGTTAATTTTAATCATAGAAAACGGCCTTTGCCGTCGGTTCAAATTTGAATCTCAAATAATTCAAAAAATATAAAAACTCACTATCCGTAAGCCTGCTTAAAAAACTCTTCTCAGACCCGAGTTCAGACAAGTCTATATGCCTTATGTGGGCTATTTTTTTAATTATATTCTCGGCTGTTGCTTTTGTGCCAACCACATCTATCAACCCTATTTTCAAGGCTTTTTTCGCATAAAACACGCTGCCGTCTGCATATTTCCTTAAAATATCCTCTTTAATATGTCTGCTTTCGGCTACGTCGGATAAAAACTGTTCGTATATGCCGTTAACAACATTTTGCAGCATATTTATATCCGCATTCGTAGGTTTTCTTAACGGATTGCCCGCATCTTTAACCTTTCCGCTTTTTACGACAAATGACGAAATACCCAGCCTTTTGGACAAGCCGCTAACGTTAACAGTTTCAAACAGAACACCTATGCTCCCAACTACCGATGTAGGGTATGCAACTATTTTACCTGCACCGACGGCTGCATAATAAGCGCCGCTTGCTCCTATATCGTCTATTAGTGCTACAACCGGCTTTACCTTGTTTAGATTTTTAATTGCAATATAGAGACGCTCACTTGCGTTTGCCGACCCTCCGGGAGAATTTATCACAATCAAAACTGCTTTGTATGAGCCGTTTGATTTGGCATTGCGAATCTCTTCTATCCAACTTCTTGCTTTTGAATCCGTTATTATACCGGATATTTTAATTAAAGCAACATTACCCTCGTTCGAATAATAACGAATAACATTAATAATAAATATAACTGCAAAGATTATAACAAATGCTTTTATAAACTTTTTAAGCACAGCTAAAATGCCCGCATCAAGCCATTTTTAAAATAAAACTACTCGATGTTAAAACTTGAAATAAGTTTTTTTCTATCCTTTTCCAGTTTCAAGATTCTGACTTCGGCACGCTCTCCTTTTTGAGGCTCAAAGCTTCCAAACTCGCTTTTAGGAATCAAACTTTCAAGACCTTTATCTATCTTAACGAAAGCACCAAAAGGTTTAATACTTACTATTTCAGCTTCAACAACATCCCCGGGCTTATACTTTTTATCAACATCCTCCCAAGGGTCTTTCGTTAGCTGTTTTATTCCCAAGGCAATTCTTTCTTTTTCTTTTTCTACGCTCAAAACTACAACTTTAACGGTATCGCCTATGCTAAACTGCCCTCTGTCTTCTTTATCCCAAGATATGTCCTTGTCGTGCACAAGTCCTTCGACTCCCTCATCGAGCTTAACGAATATGCCGAACTCCTTGATTCCCGTTATGATTCCCTCCACTATGTCGCCTTTTTTATATTTTTCGTCTATCGTTTCCCACGGGTAGGGCTTGCACTGCTTTACGGATAAAGACATTCTTCTGTTTTGCGTATCTATGTTTATTATCTTAACTTCGACCTCGTCCCCTATGTTGTACATCTTCTTTGCCTTTGAGGGGTATTTATCGTATGTAATTTCGCTTTTATGAACCAATCCCTCTATGCCTTTCTCTATCTCTACAAACAGCCCGTATTCAACAATATTTACAATTGTGCCCTTTACAATACTGTCAACCTCGAATTTCTCTTCTATGTCTTGCCAAGGGTCTTGTGTTAGCTGTTTCATACCGAGATAGACCTTTTTTTGTTTATCCTCATCTTCTATTTTGATAACCTTAACGTCAATCTCATCGCCTATATTTACCATATCCGACGGATGTCCGATTCTGCTCCATGACATATCCGTTATATGAACAAGTCCGTCAACTCCACCCAAATCTACAAATATTCCGTAATCGGTTATGTTTTTAATCTTCCCGGTGAGTACAGCTCCCTCTTTTATTCTTCCCCAAATCTCCTCTTCCTGCTTCTTCTTTATCTCCTCAAGTAAAACTTTCCTTGACAGAACTGCATTCTTTTTGCCTTCATTTATGTTTACAATTTTAAATTCAAACTCTTTTCCGACATAGAAAGGATAGTTCTTTATAGGATGAAGTTCAACCTGAGAGCCCGGCAAAAATGCCAGAAATCCGTTTATGTCAACGCTGAAACCGCCATTTACAAGGCTCTTTATAACACCCTTTATCGGCTCATTATTTTTGTGCGCCTCAACAACTTTTCTCCAACTTTTAATTCTGTCGGCAGCAGCCTTGGAGAGTATCTCGAAGCCGTCTTTATCTGTTTTGTTAAAAAACAGAGCTTCTACTTCATCTCCGATGTTAACATTAACATTACCGTTTTCATCCGTGAATTCCTTAATATTTATAACACCCTCGGATTTATAACCGATATCCACAAAAACGTCATCTTCTCTGATGTCTATAACTTTACCCTTTACAATATCTCCGCTATCGAAATTTTTGAAAGCATCATCGTAATAATTGGCACTGAATTCAACATCTTTTTCCTCGTTTAACATGGACAAACTACCCCCTTCTTAGATTATACTCAAGTATTATAGTTATGCTTCGTATATTGTCAATAAATAAAACTTGACACCAAAATAAAAAACCATAGAATTTGAGACTATGATTGATTTACACACTCATACCTTGTTTAGCGACGGAGAACTTATACCCTCCGAACTCGCTCAAAGGGCTAAAGAGATAGGATATAGGGCAATTGCCTTCACAGATCACGTTGATTTTTCAAACGTCGAGTTTGTTATAAACTCCCTTCAAAAGGCTGTTGAAGGTTTGGAACAATATCTCGGATTATACGTTTTTTACGGAGTTGAAATTACACACGTTCCACCTCAACTGATTAAAGAGATGACACTCAAAGCAAGAAATCTCGGGGCGCAATTAGTGGTTGTGCACGGAGAAAGCCCGGTTGAACCGGTAAAAAAAGGAACAAATTTGGCTGCAATAGAGGCAAAATGTGATATACTTGCTCACCCGGGATTGATAAGCTATCAAGAGGCTTTGCTGGCAAAACAAAACGACGTAATGCTTGAAATTAGCGCCCGTCACGGGCATAGTTTCACAAACGGTCATGTGTTTAAAACGGCTAAAAAGGCTTCTGCTAAATGTATCCTAAATACCGATACGCACTCCCCTTACAATCTTATCACAAAAGAGTTTGCCGCGGTTGTGCTTAAAGGGTGTTCTATGGACGATGTCGATGTTAAAGAAACTTTTGCAAATGCAGAAAATATGTTGGAAAGAATCTTAAAGAGGAGATACGATGCAAAAAAAACTTAATATCGTAATTTTTTTGATAGGGATTATGCTGTTATCCGCATGTTCAAGCTCTAAAAAGTTAGTTCTCCATATCGAGGAACACCCGAAAAATATGAACATATCTAAACTACATCCGCCTGTTCGAGTAAAATATATAACAGATGTTGATGATGTGGGCTACAAAGCCGAACTATTTGCACAAAACGGTAAGCTGTACATCGGAAATGTCTATGGTGAAATATATGAAATTGACCCCAAAAAAGAAACCAAAAGAGAAATTATCGATTTAAAAGAACCGATAGAGGCAGCCGTTTATGTTGATTCCAATACCCTGTTTGCAGGAACAACAAAGGGTGTCTTGTATAAAATAGACATAAAAAACAAAAAATTTATACAAAAGAGGCGATTTGCTTTTCCTATAATGAGAAACATAAGTTTATATCAAGGAAAATTATACATAATAACCGAAGACGATAAAATAACCTGCCTAAATCCCGATGATTTGAGCATTGTTTGGGTTTATTCAAACGGTGAAGCAAGCGAGTTGGACATACGCTCGACAGCGGGAATCTTATTTTCAAAAACCGGCATATATACCGGTTTTAGCGACGGAAGCATAGCAAAAATTTCATACAAGGGTGATAATTTATGGACAACACAGGCAGGAAACGGCAATATGTTTATAGATGCCGATACAACGCCAAAAGGTGATAATGTTATTTTTGTAACAAGCGTAAACGGTTATACAGAGGCGTTGAATTCAGAAGACGGTGAAATTTTATGGAAAAGAAAAATCTCAAGCTATTCCAGTATTCAAAAAAATATCTTCGGTGTTTTTATAGCGGACGAAAATGGTGATGTTCTCGCTCTTGATAATGATAACGGTGAAACGATATGGAAAAAGAAAATCACGAACGAAGGCAATGTTTATGCAATAAAATTGATAGGAAACTATGTTTTTGCTCTTACGGACAAAGGCAGATTGGTAGTTCTTGATGCAGTAAAGGGTAAAATAATGGATATTAAAGAGCTCGACGAAGAGTTCAGCTGCCGCTTTACAGAAAGCGGTGACAAACTATACATAATAACAAGAGACGGAAGCGTCTATTCAATATCAAGTAAGAAATAGCTATGGAAAATAAAGATAATAAACAAACCCCGAAGGGTATAAATAATTTTTCTAAATTTTCGGTTATATATCTCTTACTTGGCATACTTATGTTTTATATGTATCAATCCTATTTTACCACACAAAAAACCACAATTTCATACTCGCAATTCAAAAAACTCGTATCCGAAAACAGGGTAATTAAGTGCACCCTTTCGGATAGATATATTAAAGGTGTCTATAAAGGCAAAGACGGAAAGAATAAGGAGTTTATAACAGTAAGCGTAAAAGACCCAAATCTCGTAAAAGACCTCGAGGCTCATAAGGTTAACTTTTCCGGCACCGTAACCAATACTTGGCTCACAAATTTGATATTCGGCTGGGTACTGCCGTTTGGCTTTCTGTTTTTCTTGTGGTGGATAATGACAAAAAAGATGAGAGGCACAAGCGGTGGTCTGTTTGGATTTGGTAAAAGCAGGTTTAAAGTCTATTTAAACGAGAAACCCGATGTAAAATTTTCAGATGTTGCCGGAGCGGAAGAAGCAAAACAGGAGATTGAAGAGGTTGTGGAATACCTAAAAGACCCTAAACGCTATCAAAGGCTTGGCGGAAGAGCGCCCAAAGGGGTTTTGTTGGTCGGAGCACCCGGTACGGGCAAAACACTGCTTGCTAAAGCAACGGCAGGAGAAGCAGGAACACCTTTTATAAGCATAAGCGGTTCAGAATTTGTAGAGATGTTTGTAGGCGTCGGAGCAAGCAGGGTAAGGGATTTGTTTAACGAGGCAAAAAAACTCTCTCCCTGTATCGTTTTTATTGACGAAATAGATGCCATAGGAAAAAGCAGGGCGTTAAATTCTATGAGTTCAAACGACGAAAGGGAACAAACGCTTAACCAACTCTTGGCTGAGATGGACGGATTTGATTCTTCTGTAGGTGTTATTATAATGGCTGCAACAAACAGACCTGAGGTGTTAGACCCTGCTTTATTGAGACCCGGCAGATTCGATAGACAGATTATTGTTGACAAACCTGATGTAAACGGAAGGGAAGCAATTCTAAAAGTACATATAAAAAAAATAAAACTCGGCAACGACGTTGATGTAAAAACGCTTGCTCAAATGACACCCGGACTTGTAGGAGCGGATTTAGCTAATATCGTAAACGAAGCCGCACTGCTTGCTGCAAGAGAAAACAAAGATGCCGTTCATATGGAGCACTTTGAAGAGGCTATAGAAAGACAGCTTGCAGGCTTAAAAAAGAAAAACAGAGTAATTAAAGAGGATGAAAAAAGAAGAGTGGCATATCACGAATCCGGCCATGCAATAATAGCATATCTGCTTCCCGGTGCCGATCCGGTGCATAAAATATCCATAGTTCCAAGAGGTTTATCGGCTTTGGGATACACGCAACAACTGCCGACGGATGAAAAATATTTAATAACAAAAGAGGATATGCTTGATAAGGTTGCCGTTTTGTTCGGCGGTAGAGCAGCAGAAGAGATAGTTTTTCATACGGTTTCGACAGGCGCCCAAAACGATTTAATGAGAGCAACCGATATTGTCAGAGCTGTGGTTACACAGTTCGGTATGGATGAAAAAATAGGTTTGGTTGTTGTTGAAAAACCGGGGGCAACGAGATTTTTAACATCGGAAGGGATAATGAAAGAAAAGGACGATATAAGCGAGAAAACAAAAGAATTGATAGACGAAGAAATATCAAAAATTATGCAAAATTCATACGAGAAAGCTAAACAGATACTTTTGGAAAATAAGGATAAATTAGAAAAGTTGGCTAAAATGCTCCTTGAGAAAGAGATTATTAACGAAGAAGAACTAAAACTGATTATGGAGGAGGATGAGGATGGTAAAGATTGATAATATATTAGCCTGTGTTGACTCCAGCCAATACGGAACCTGCGTTATGAAATATGCCGCTTATCTGTCGAAAGCATTTAACGCAAAACTCGAGGCTTTGCACGTTATAGATATTCTGCAACTTGAAGGACCGTTTATGTACGATATAAGCGGTGCTTTGGGGTTGGAACCGTTTTCCAATTTTTCTGCAAAAATAAAGGAGATGTTGAAAGAAAAAGGTAAAAACGTTCTATCGTCTTTTAAGGAGATAACCGATTTTTACGGCGTAGAGCTAAAAACAACCATAAAAACAGGTATAATATATTCAACCATAATAGAATCCTCGGAAAATGCCGATATGGTCATTATAGGTAAAAAAGGCGTAAACTCATCCTACGAAAGGGGTATATTGGGTTCAAATATCGAGCCGGTTGTAAGAAAGATTGAAAAACCTCTATTTGTGGCAAACGAACACTTCTACACACCGAGAACTCTTGTTGTAGCTTACGACGGCAGCGGTGTATCAGAAAAAGCATTGGAGTATGCAAAATTTTACAAAAGCCATTTTGATAATGTAACAATTCGCATTATAAATGTAGGAAATGATGAAGAAAAAGCCAAAGAGCTGTTCAAAGAACTACCTACCTATATCGATAAACAGTTCATAAATTCAAAAAATACATCTCAAGCCATTATAGACTATACATCACAGCAGGACAATCCCCTGTTGTGTATCGGTGCATACGGTAAAAACAGGCTCTTGGAGATGATACTCGGCAGCACAACAGAGTCTATTTTAAGAAAAAACACCGAGTTCAGCATGTTTATAGTAAGATAAAAATTATAAAGCTCTTAAAAATTATAACCAATTCGTTTTATCAAAAAAACAGATATAGTTTCTAAAATAGCTATGATTTCTAAAAATATCAGATATTAATTGCAATATGCAATAAAAAAGGAAAAATTGGTAGCGGCGCAGGGACTTGAACCCCGGACACTGCGGATATGAGCCGCATGCTCTAACCAGCTGAGCTACGCCGCCCTAAAAACCGGCAATGGAGTAAAGTCTAATCTATTCTAAACCCCCTGGCAATACCTACTCTCCCACGGGCTATTTCCCGCAGTACCATCGGCGCATATGAGCTTAACTGCCGTGTTCGGAATGGGAACGGGTGTTTCCT
>WGCD01000039.1 GCA_015493995.1 Desulfurellaceae bacterium | reverse complement strand
CTCTACAGGCGGGCTTTTTTAAAGCCCGCCTTTTTTATTTCCACTAAAGTTTGTAAACATCATCGAATAAAATTATAATGTACATTATGACAGAAAGAGTGGTTTTTAAACCCATAGGTACTGTTTTAAGTGTATTCAAAGAGCCGCAAGACACAAAACAGGGCAAAACTGACAAAAAGGCAAAGATTATTTTAAAAAAGGAATATGAGAAGGGGCTTAACGGATTGGATGAATTCTCACACATCATAGTTGTTTTCAATTTTCACCGCTCAAAAGATTTCGAACTGTTTGTCAAGCCGTTGAAATACAATCCGCAGAATAAAACCGTTGGGGTTTTTGCCACACACTCCCCTTTTAGACCAAATGCCATAGGTGTATCGGTTGTTAAACTGTTGAGCATCAACAAAAACATTTTACTGTTTGAAAATAGAGATATACTGGATTCTTCACCTGTTTTGGATATAAAACCATACCTGCCCGAAAGGATTGAAAAAGTAAAACTCGGTTGGTATGTAGCAAAAGATTCGGGAGGCAATTTATGAGATATGCCACGACATTCGGCGCTTCAAAAATATACGATGAGGCTACCTACAAAGAGGGCGTTGAGCTTGGTAAATTTTTGGCAAACAGGGGTTACGTCGTAAAATGCGGAGGGTATCTGGGACTTATGGAGGCGGTCAGCAAAGGTGTGTATCAAGCCGGCGGAGAGATATTGGGCATAGGATTGAAGGAGTTTGAAAACGAAAGAAGTATAAACAAATATTTAACGAAAAAGATTATAGCAGAAGATTTATTTGAAAGGCTGAAACTTTTAACCAAAGACAGCGAGATGTTCGTTGTTCAGCAGGGCAGCATAGGAACATTAAACGAGTTGTTTTTGGTTTGGGCGCTAAAATACAGTCTCGGCAGACAATTCCGCATCTGCCTGATAGGGAAACGGTATCAATCCCTTAAAAACTGTGATTTTATTCCTCAAACCGAACTGCACCATCTTGAAACCTACAATACCTTGGATGAATTTAAAAAATCATTCCCGTAACGGTTAGGCTTAAAGTTTTATTATGCTCTTTTTAAAATTTGTATTTTTGTCAATATCTATATTTGTTTTGGTCAAATCAGCCGACTATTTTACGGAATCTGCTGAAAAAATCGGTTTACATTTTAAACTGTCACCCTTCATAGTAGGCATTACAATAGTGTCTGTCGGCACAAGTCTGCCTGAACTTGTAACAAGTATATTTGCCGTAATTGACAAACAAAGTACGATTGTAGCCGGAAATGTTGTCGGCTCGAACATAGCAAACATATTTCTTGTTTTGGGATTATCCGCAATAGTTTCAAACGGACTCTCCACAAAGCACGATATTATGAGGGTCGATTTACCTATGCTTGCCGCAAGTGCTTTTTTCTTATACATAGCCTCCTATGACGGGACATTTGATTTAAAAGAGGGCATTTTATCTCTTGTAGGCTTAACAGCCTATCTTTTATATGCCTACAAATCAAAGAATGCAAGTTTAGAATTGACAAACCCGCCGCAAGGAAAACTGAAGTTTACAACCTTAATTATACTTTTTGCAAGCGTGATATTTTTGGATATTAGTGCAAAATATACCGTCATTAACATCGTAGAAATATCGAATATTCTTAATATATCCACATCGGCAATTGCCGCAAGTGTTGTTGCTTTCGGCACAAGCCTGCCGGAACTTATGGTTAGCATAAACGCCGCTAAAAAGGGTAATCTTGAGATGTCGATAGGTAATGTCATAGGCTCGAATATATTTAACACATTCGGAATAATGGGGGCAGCATCATGTATTGCACCGATTAAGATAGACATACCAACAATCACTTTAAGCCTTCCGGTTATGCTTGCATCAACCGTTTTGCTTGTTTTTTCTCTTCAAAACAAAGCTATGTCTCGCTGGATTGGATATATGTTTATTCTGTTTTATGTTTTGTACATACTTAAACTGTTCAGTTGAGGTATTAAACGGCAACATCAACAATTCGAGGCTTCAAACATTCTTTCAATGCATCGGTTGAAATTTCTATCAAAAAGCCTCTCTGTCCGCCGTTTATTATTATCTTGTCAAAATCAAATATATTCTTTTGAGCAAAGATTTGCATAGCTGTTTTACAACCGAAAGGGGATGTGCCGCCGACCCTGTAACCCGTATATTTTTCCGCTTTTTTCGGCTCTGCAATGTTGACGCTTTTGACACCTATAATCCTGGCAAGCTGTTTCAAAGAAACCTCAAAATCCCCGTTCATTAAAACCATTAAGGGGTTTGAATTGCAGTCTTCAAAAACGAGAGTTTTAACGATTCTGTGTTCTTCTATATTCAACTGCTTTGCAGACTCTTTTGTTCCGCCGTGCTCCACATATTTATAAAAATAGGGCTTAAACTCTATGGATTTTGCTTTTAAAAACCTTGTGGCTTGTGTAGAGGGTATTTTTATCTTAGACACAAATCTTAAACCTATCCGATAATTTCAACACTATCTATGCCTTCAAATCGCATAAACCTCTTTGAAAGCTCGTCTGTTACCTTTTTTTGCAGCATCCAAGCTATCGGAACACATCCGACACAAGAGGGGTTTCTTCTTGCAAAATCACACTTGATGACCAGCGTTTTATTTTCTTCTTGATAGTCTATATATTTTACAAGCCCAAGCTCATATACGGATAGTTCCGTTTCCGGCTCTATCACCTCTTTTAAAATCTCTACAATCTCCTCTTTGGAGGGAAGCTCTTCCATTACACCTACGCTTTAACAAATAATCACTAAATAGTCTATGAAAATAAGCCCTAAAGTGTCAAGTTTTAGCTCAAAATCGCCATAACCGTATGCTGCCTTCAATTAATTGTGGACTAAACAAAAAATTATATGTATTATGTGTCGGGGTAAAATTTATGGAAGCTTCAAAAAAATTGAAAACCGTAAAAACATATCTGTTCTACGGTTGGTTGGGTATTGTATTCTTACTGTCTATATGCTGCCTCAATTTACCGGCTCTGTTGAAAATATCCGATAAAGTCTTTCATTTTATTCTCTTCTTCATTGTGGCTTTTGTAAGCTATCTGTATCTCTACGACTTTATGAAAAGCAAGAAGCTGGTGTCCATTGCTGCCGTGCTGTTTTCCTGTGCGTACGGGGCTTTGTTGGAATTTATGCAGTATTTCACAGCAAACGGAAACTTCTCAAAGGACGATATGATTTTCAACTGCGTAGGAGCTTTGGTATTGGGTATAATCGTAATTCCGAAAAGAAGTATAACCATATACGGCAGAAAGGTTTAGGAGGGTTTAGATGGAACTCGGTGTAAATATAGACCACGTTGCAACGATAAGGGAGGCAAGAAAAACCAATGAGCCGGAACCTGTCTATGCAGCCTTGCTCGTTCAAGAAGCGTTGGCTGACGGCATTACAATCCATTTAAGGGAAGACAGAAGGCACATACAAGACAAGGATGTTTATCAGATTAAAGAAATCATAAAGATAAAATTGAACCTTGAGATGAGTTTAAACAACGAAATAGTTGATATAGCAACCGACGTAGAGCCGAATCAGGCAACGCTTGTTCCTGAAAAAAGACAGGAGATTACAACGGAAGGCGGTCTTGATGTTGTATCGGAGTTTGACAGGGTAGTAAAAGTTACAGAGAGATTAAAATCAAAAAATATATTTGTAAGTCTGTTCATAGACCCGATTGAAGAACAAATTAAAAAGGCAAAACAGAGCGGTGCAAACGCCATAGAGCTGCATACTGGAGCTTATGCCAATGCCAAAACAGAAAAAGAAAGAATGCTTGAGCTCAACAGATTGCAGGATGCCGCAAGATATGCCAAATCTCTCGGACTGTTTGTGCATGCCGGACACGGTTTAACATACGAAAATGTTAAGCCCGTTGCTGCGACTGGAGAGATAACCGAGTTAAACATAGGACACAGCATAATAGCAAAAAGCATTTTTGTAGGAATTAAAGAGGCTGTCAGGCTTATGCGCCTGCTTATTCAAGAAGCACGATGGAGATAGGAATAGATATAGAAGAAATCGACAGGATACAAAGAGCTCATAAAAAATGGGGAGAGCGCTTCTTAGAAAAAATCTATACGAAAAAAGAGATAGAGTACTGTTTTATTAAGCAAAACCCGTATCCTTCTCTTTGCGGAAGGTTCTGCGCGAAAGAGGCTGTAATCAAGGCAACCTCCGGCAGCTTATCATTTAAAGAGATAGAAATAATTAACGACAAAAACGGCAAGCCGGCTGTATTTATAAACGGCAGTAAATCCGACATAAAAATATCTTTAAGCCACTCAAAACAATATGCAGCGGCGGTAGCTATAACTCAATGAAAGAGATTGAGGCATACCGCAGATTAACCGAAATATTAAACAAACTTCAACCCTATGCCATAGATTTATCGCTTGAAAGAATAAAATCGTTTTTAAACAAAATCGGTAACCCTCAGGACAGCTTTAAGTCAGTAATTATCGGAGGGACAAACGGAAAAGGCACTCTCAGTCAATTTTTAAGCGATGCTTTTCTTGCAAGAAACATCAAAACGGGTACATATACATCACCGCACTTAATAGACCTAAATGAACGATTCAGGATAAACAACAAACCTGCCAGCTATTGCAGACTGCTTGATGTCGCCCTGAAGATAGGGCGAATAAACAGTGTCAATCTCACATACTTTGAGTTTTTAACGGCTGTGGCTTTTGAACTTTTCAAACAAGAAAAGATAGAGGTGGCAGTATTGGAGGTCGGAATGGGGGGAGAATTTGACGCAACAAACGTTGTGAACCCAATGGTTAGCGTTATAACACGCATATCTTCAGACCATACGGAACATCTCGGCAACACCTTGGAAACAATAGCCAAAACAAAATCAAAAATTATAAAAAATGTCGGAGTTGTTGGAAAAAACAGCAAAAAAGTCACAGATGAGATAAGAAGAAACACCTCTGCAAAGTTGTTTTTCGTCGATGAGTCGCATTTGAACAAAGCAAAAAGAATAAAAACGATGATGCAAGGAACTGCTACAAAAGAAAATATAGCAACTGCACTTTTGACTATAGAGGTTTTAAACAAACTCTACGATTATAATCTGGACTATAAAGCCATTGAAAACAGTTTTTGGCAAGGCAGATTTGAGGTAATCAGAACAAAAAACAAAACGTTTATTTTGGACGGCGCACACAACAAAAGCGCAACCCTAAAACTGGTATTGTCTTTAAAGGATTTCGACAACAAAATCTTGATATTTTCGGCTTTAAAAAGCAAAGATTGGAAAAACAACCTGAAACTACTCTCTCCGCATTTTAAAAAAATCATACTAACACCCATTGCAGAGCACAGACTATCTGAGGATGTGCATAATATTAAAAATGCAATTGCCAAACAAAATATTGTTATCATTGCAAAAAACGTCAACGACGCTATCATAAAAGCAATGGAGCATAAAGAAAATACCATAGTTATAACCGGTTCTTTGTATTTGATAGGTGAAGCAAAAGCCTGCAAAATCCATAAAAAATTTCTGCCATAGACGATTTATGCGTGAATAATCAATTGAATAAAAAATATCTTGAATTTTAAACCATACAAACACATATTTAGGTGATGATAGACGATTACGAAGTCCAAAGAAGATATATGGTTGAAAGTCAGATTATAAAAAGGGGTATTAAGGATAAAAATGTCATAAACGCTATACTAAAGGTAGAAAGGCATCTATTTGTTGATGAAAACCTCAAAAACGAAGCCTATGAAGACTATCCTTTGCCGATTGGAGAGAGTCAAACAATATCACAACCATACATAGTTGCACTTATGAGCGAGGCTCTTGAATTAAATAAAAAGAGCAGGGTTCTTGAAATAGGAACGGGATGCGGCTATCAAACGGCTCTTCTCGCTGAAATTGCAAACGAGGTATATACGATTGAAAGGATAGAGCCGTTAAGTTTGAAAGCTCAACAAACCCTGAATTCACTCGGATATAAGAATATATTTTTTAAAATAGGAAACGGAGCCTTAGGATGGAAAGAGCACTCCCCCTTTGATGCAATAATAGTAACAGCAGCTGCAAAAAAGGTATATGAAGCATACATAGAACAGTTATCAGAAAACGGAAGGCTTGTTATACCCGTTGAAGAAAGCAG
>WGCD01000038.1 GCA_015493995.1 Desulfurellaceae bacterium | reverse complement strand
TATTTATATCTAGTAAACTTCTTATCAGAGATTTCTTTTAGATACTTTATTCTGATACCTCTAAGTTCCATAGCCTTCTCTTCAGCAAGCCCTGAAGCCATATCTATTTTTTTAAATTGGCAATTTGATAAGAGATAATCTGTAATGGTTCCAGACCCTATAATTAGTTTTTCATAATTTTCCTCTAAAATCTTTTTAAGGCGCTTATCAATGATTATTTTTACTTCTTTTTTGACTATGGGGTTCATGATATCTCTATACCTCTCTAATACCCTGTTCCATAGCTACCTTTCTATTATATAAGATATTGAACTAAGTCCAATACTTTTATTTTTGGTTGAAATACCATAATGCCAGAGAATATGATTTAAACAAATGATTCTAAAACCTTTTTTCTTTATTTTGTTAGGAGGTATAATTTCTATATCATTTGTCTTTGTTCCGTGTAGATTTTTATTGTTGTCAGAAATATAGGTCGCTTCAATGTCTAATTTCTTAAGTTCACTAATTGCATAAGGTAATAATCCTCCTGCACCGAATAATATAATTAATGATTTACCATGTAATAATTGATTTATGAAATGCTCGAAACTCACCTAAGCTCCTATCGCAAAATTTTATTTCTCTACTAGAACCCAGTAATACGATTCTATCTTATTATCAGTAAAAAAGCTATTTTCAGTTAAACCTATATTTAATAACTTAAAACCTATGTTTTTAACAAGGTCTATAACCTCATCGTATTCATATTTATTGCATATATGGGCTGCAGAAGATCTCTCATCTCTTAGAGAAGTAAATGATAAGATTGCAAAAGCTCCATTTTTGAGCATGTTGTAAATATCCTTAATAATACGTTCAGGATTTCTAATATAATGCAGCACCCCCCAACATAAAATTAGATCGAAACTTCCCTCATCAAATATCTTCAATCCACTTTCAATATTTATATTTATAAGATGCTCCCTATCTATCCCATACAACACTCTACAAACATTCAACGCTGCTTCACTTGCATCTACACAAAAAACAGAATAACCTTCTTCTGTGAAGAACCTTACATGTCTACCCTCTCCACACCCTATATCAAGTACCTTTGAGTCCTTTGGAAGTCGTACTTTCTTAACCAACCTAACCACATTAATATCTGGCCATCTTAAAGGATTACTATTTCTATACAAAGTATAAAAATCATCCCATTCTTTTATAACATAACTCATCCTAAACAACACCTCCTCAAAGACTAAAATACTGAATGCCCCTTGTAGTTTTCATATAATCTCTCATAAAACATAAAAAATCATCTTTTTTAATGAATTTAATAAAACTATACTTATTTTGCTTATCAAATATGATACTTCTTAAACATGCTCCATTAAAAGCATAGCTTTTATCAAGTTCATCAAATATAAGACAGCAGAAAACTTCATTATTCGGCACATAAATGCGATTATTTGTAATAAAATTTATGTTTTGTCTAAAAATGCTATACCCATCATAGCATTGAGGCAAAAACACATCACTAGTTAAATCTCCCCCTATTTCCCCATGTACTTCGTAAATCTTTGCGCTCTTAAAATCCTTAGAAACTTTCATGGCAGTTTGAAAAAACCCCTTTTCAATTTTTAATTTTTCTACAAATATTCTCATAGTTTCTGCAACTACATCGTCAGCTTCTTTAAAAGCCGTGTACCATCCTAAACCAACAAAATCTGGCTCACCTCTCGTTAACTCTCCAATATTGCAAACATGCAGGATTTTGCCATTTTCAACAAAATCTATGGAAACTATATCATAACCTACAAGAAATTCCTCTATATTAGCTTTGCCATTGTCAGAAACCTCACAGGCTTTTTCTACTGCTACCTTTAACTCATCAATACCATAACACTTCTTCATAGCAGTATGAGAAAGTATCGTCTTTGATGGTTTTACAAAAACAGGAAAGTTTATAGTCTCAGGGATTTCTCCTTGAGTAACAACAACCTTTGGAGAGGGTATCCCCAACTTGTTTAATTTTGTCAATAGGTTAGCTTTATCGACAATAAGTTCTGCTATTTCAACATTCATATACTTAAATCCAAAATGTTTTGCTATTTTAGCAGCCGATAACACTGGCATACCAGTTGAGCGAGTTAACACTCCAATAGTTCTGCTTAATATCTCATTATTATTCTCTAAATAATTTATTATTTTTTTATAATCATAAGAGCTTATTGCTTCATAATAGTCGGCAAATTCAAATCCTGGAGCATCTGGATTACGGTCAAAAGTTAAGCATTCAAAACCGCTATTTTTAATTTCTTTTATCAAAGATATTTGATTGACACCGGCACCCAAGCTAATTATTACCTGAGATTTTTCCACTTAAAACTCCATTTAATTTTAAGCTTAACAAATCACACCCTCTCTCATTTTCCTCCGTATGCCCCACACACATAAACGGCACATTCAAATAAATCAACTCATACACCGTTATGCCAAAGGTTGCAAGGGCAATATCTCCTTCTAATAATTTACTCGGATGATAGGATGAAACCTTAAAGTTTTCAGGCAGATTTAGACTGTCAAGTCTTTCTTTATGTTTAAAAGCATCACCAACGAGTATTAAAACTTCCCTTTCACAGCCTTTAAGTAGCTCTAAAAAATTAAATAACATACCTGACGGGTCACTTCCCCCGGTTGTAATAATAATTTTATTTATCTTTGTTGGAAGTTCACTTTTTGGTTTTAGCCTGAACATCTCTTTGTTAATCAAAATCCAATTCCAACCCCAAGCAATATTGTTAAAAGTTGGATACTTCTCTGGCTCAAAGTGTGCATTTGGCATAATAATTTTATCACAAATCTCATAGCCTTCACCAATAAAATCCAATGATATAAATCGTGCGTGTTGTTGCCATCTTTTTATATCTCTTAAACTGTATTGCTTTTTTTCGTCAACAATTAAAACATCAGGGTTGTATTTCTCAATCAAAAAATCGACAAACACTTCATCCGAGTCAAATCTGTTTACCTCAAACCTAAAACCCTCTATCTTTAACTTTTCTTTGGCATATTCAAAGTCATTAATGGCAAAAAGTATTTCTGCACCGGCCTCTTTTAAAATCCAGCCTAACGTTATCATCCTTGATAAATGACCCAACCCAATATCTGCCGAGGCTTTTAGCTTTAGAATAATTCTTCCAGTGCCTATTTCACTTACATAGTTCTGCTTGATTTTTTCAAAATTAATGGGTGACGGTGTGAATTCAAGGTTTGATAGGCGTCTTTCAATTTCATCAATATCTATTTTTCGTACTGCTTCAGCCATTCTATTCTCGTTGGTTTTAGGGGTCTTAAGCCGTCTTCTGTGTCTGCACGCCAATTTCTCTCCTCAAACTCGTTTTCCTGCGGCGCTTTGACCCCGTTGCCGTCTGCCAAAAATCCATCTTCAACCATTTTTATAAGGTTTTTTACCCTATCGGGCAGCCAGCAATGGCCGAATTTATACTCTCCACCCTTTTCATCTAAGTCAAAATGAAACTCAATCATCTCTGCATTCCATTTATGAATGGAGCGTAAAATCACACCTTCATTTACAGAATGGTCAGACCATCCAAACTTTAGACTAACACCCTCGGGTACTCTAATTGCATTTCTCATTGTCTCAATTGCCGACAGATTACACTGCTCTGGTGGCGTGGGATAGCTCGATGTGCACTGTAAAACCGTTATGTCTTTACAGCCATCTTGAATGAGCACATCTACAGCTGCTTTAACCTCATCAAGAGTTGCCATACCCGTTGACATAATAACAGGTTTACCTGTTGATGCGCACTTCTTGAAAAGCTTATGCCACAATAGCTCATAAGAGGCTATCTTGTAGGTATCAACATAAGGCTCAAGCTCATCTACGGCATCCAAGTAAAACGGTGTGCAGACAAACTTTATACCTATCTCTTTGCACTTTCTTGAAATCTCCGGCAAAAACTCAACGGGCAGTTCCCATTCTTGCCTTTTCCTGTGTTCCTTGCTATGTTTTAAAATCTCAGGCGCAAACAGCTGGTCAATCTTAAACAGTTGAAACTTAACACTGTCACAGCCGCACTTTTTCGCTTCTTCAACAAACCTCAGACACCTGTCTAAATCGCCGTTATGATTACTTGAAACCTCAGCAACAAATTCAATCTTTCCCATAGCAAACATACCTTAGCAAAACACATACCTTTATTCAATCACCCCCACCCCCAAACTTGCACCTCGTAGGTGCAAGAAAATGGCTATTCAAGGATTAGATGTTTTACCAATGAAAGCTCACGCTGATAATCTTTTTCGGATTCGACAAACTCTTTATATGTTTTGGGATTAATGTCGAGATAACTTTTAAAATTACAAACTGCTTTAACTTCTTCGTCTGTTCCCAAAAATTCTTTATACGATGAATATTCCCAGTCTTTAGTATTTTCCACAAGTCCGGCTGAGACAGGATTTAGATGAATATATCTTGTTAGATGCAAAAGCTGCTCGTCACTTTCGATCAAAACGTCTTTGAATATTCCCTGCCATAAAGGTCCTTTTCTGTTATTTTTCGTATTGAAATAACGAGTATAGCTGTTGAGCAGGTTTTTCATATATACCGAGATGCCATTTTCTTTTAAAGATGTCATTAGAAAATGAATATGGGTCGGCATTAGGCAATAAGCAATTATATCTACCAATCTGTCATATTTCGACAAATCAAATCTTTTTTTAAAGAGCTCGCTGTCTTTAAATTGATAATAGTAGGAAAACCTTATAGGCAAAGCGTTGTGATTATAAAACTCCATCATTTCCAACATTCTTTGATAATCTGAATCAGCCTTGAATACAACATATCCTGCAATACTCTTTGTCATCACATGATAAAACTGATTGAGCTCAAAAAATCTTATTTTACTTCCCAAACTTGACACCTCGTAGGTGATAATTTTTGATTTTCAACAATCATATTCCTGGCTAATTTACCATTTATTATGTGGTTGTCAAGCATTTCTTGCACCTACGAGGTGCAAGATTTGGGGATATTTAATCGCTGTCGGTTATTTTAAGGTCAAAGGTTTTTTCAGAAAGATTATCAGTAATGCCGAAACCTCTTTTTTCCGCTGTTTCGGTAATATCTTTATTTTGAGAATAAAACCTGACTCCTACGCCCCGTTTTGTTAAATCATAAGCCAAATTAAAGAACAGTTCGAGATTGCCAGAATTTTTAACGACAAACAGCGCCTTTTTTTGTTTTTCATCTAACTTTATTTGATGTACGTCCCTGTTTAAGTTCATAATATACGGTTTTTCAATCAGAAGCTCTACGGTGTTTTTTAGGTTAAACTCCTTTTTTTTAGAATCTAACTCACTGTAAACAACGTTCATAAATTCCAAATCGGCAAGCGTGTCAACAGAAATTCTATGTTTAAGTTCATAAAAAATTTTATCATCGTATATGCACTCCGCTTTGAACATATCCGGTTTTAGATACACAATCGGAAACTGATGCTCCCTTAAATTCGGCTTGTCAGAAATTATATCCGCCAACTCCCAACACTTTTTTCTATAAACTCCCATACCCTCGTGAATGGCAGGTTTATTGTTTCTTTTGCAAAAGCCTACATAGTCGAGCTCTCTGTTCTCAAGCATTTTTTCTATTAATTTATCCAAAGAGGGAGCATATATCAAAGGACAGTCGCCGCTAATTAAAATCGGTATGTCGGCGTTATACTCAAAAGCAGCTTTTGTGAGCCTTCCCACAACGTCGTTTATATCACCGTCGTATAAAAAAATCTCGATGTTGTGCTTTTTTGCCGCATTGACCAACGGTTTATTGTTTTCCTCGTTTGTAGTTGCAATAACTATTTTATTAACAAGTTCGCTTTTTTTAACATTCAGGATTGTCCAGTCTATTAAATCTTTGTTTCCTATTTTTTTTAAATGCTTTTTGGGTAATCTTGATGAAGATAGCCTTGCGACAACAAAAGCTACAACATTTTCTTTCATTTTTTATCCTCCATAGCCATACTTAGCAAAACCTATGCCTTAACGATTTTATTTGACATTAATTAATATACATATATTATATAAAAAACAGACAAGGAGGTTAAGTATGACACAGAAGGTAGGAATTAGAGATGTTATGAGAAACTTTAAGATATTGGAGCAGTACGACATTGTCGAAATAGAGGATAAAAAAACAAAAAGGCTGAAGGGTTTGTTTATATCTGAAAAGTGGGCAAAAGAGCTGAAAGACAACATTGAAAAGATGATTGAACAAAAAAGGCAGGAAGAGGTCAACGAGATAATGAAATTCGCCGGAATTGCAGACGGTGACACAAAAAACCTATCGGCTAAAGAAATAAGGAAAATGAGGGCGTTAAGCCGTGTGTCAAAATAGGGTATTTTTGGATACAAACATAGTGATAGACATATTGGACACAAAAAGACCTTTGCATAATGAAGCCTCAAGACTAATTGAATTTTTGACGCTAAAAAAGTTTGAGATTGCAATAAGCGAGGATATGCTAAGCACAATATTCTATATAGTAAAAGACAAAAAAGCGGTACTGAGATTTTTGAAGAATATCATAAGAAAATGGCTCGTCCTCCCATACGGCGCAAATGTTATAAGGAAATCCATAGAGATAGCTTATGACAATGAACTCGATTTGGAGGATGTTTTGCAGTGCATTTGCGCTAAAGAAAACAGATGCAGCTATTTCATCACATCGGATAAGAAATTTTTCACCTGCGGTATCGATATAGTAACCTACGACGAATTTTTCGGTACTATAAGCCTCTGAAATTTAGCCTGTTTTTGAGTAAATTACGTAACAATAATCAAAGGACAAAGCATATCCTTGAGCTATCTATTTATTTAAACAGGTTGTTGATTATGCGAATTGCCGAAAAAATAACGATTGAGGTTATTATCATAATAACGGTCACGGGAACAGCATACGACAATCCGAAAGAGTTGAATCTGTCGTAAATCATAACCGGTGCGGTCATAGGATGGTATGCTATAATAACGACAGCGCCGAACTCTCCTATGCCTCGCCCCCACATCATCAATGCTCCGTTTATTATATCTTTTCGTGCGTTGGGCAAGGTTATTTTGACAAATGTCCAAAAAGAGTTGGCTCCGAGCGTTTTTGATACATTTTCAAGCCTAACGTCAACCTTTTTAAAGCCTTCTTTTGCCGAGTTTATCAAAAACGGAGCAGAAACAAACATCATTGCTGTCAAAATACCAAATTTTGTGTCCAGAAACTCCACACCTATTTTTTTAAACGCCTCTCCCAACTCACCGCTTGCACCAAACACCATAAGCAGAGCTATACCGGCAGCAACATGCGGAACCATAACAGGAATGTCTATTATTCCCTCAACTACAGCTTTGCAGCAGAAATTATGGCGCGATAGGAAATAAGCCAGAGGAACTCCGGTTACAAGGACGATAACGGTTGCATAAAAAGAGACCTCAACGCTAAGTATTATGGATTGTAAAATGGCTTTATCCGATAAAGCTGAAACCAAGTTTGAAACGGATGTGCTTGTTATAATTTTGACCACAGGTATGGCAAGAAACAAAAAAATGCCCAAAGAAAAAATGATTGTTAAAAATTTGAACAATCTGTCCATCTCAATCAAACTCCTGAATATCTTTTTTGTCGAATCCTATATAGAGATTTTTACTTTCCAAACAATCGGCTTTTTCAGAGTTAATCGATACTGTGCAGTCATTGAGCGAAACCTTTATTCTGTAATGATTTTGTATTTTAAAAACGTTGTCAAGTTCAACTTTAAACGTAAATTCTTTATTGGGCACTTTGTCGGATATTGTTATATCTTGAGGTTTAACCGAAAAAAAATTGTGTTGTTTTAAATTGATTAGCTTTGAAGGCAGGATGTTTTTAAATCCTAAGAATTCAGCAACTTTTTTGCTATTAGGGCGTTCAAAGAGTTCATATGTCAGGCTGTTTTGATGTATTGTACCCTCAAGCAGTACAATGCTTCTGTCAGAAAAAAACACAGCCTCTTTAAAATTATGTGTTACATACAGGACGGTTAGCCCGTATCGTTTGTGGAGGGCTTTTAAAAACTCCATAAATGACAATTTAAATGTTAAATCAACGGCATTTAACGGTTCGTCAAGCAGTAACAATTTGGGATTACTCAAAAGAGCCCTTGCGATTGCAACCTTCTGTTTTTCACCCCCTGAGAGGTTTTTAACACTCCTTTGCAGAATATTCGATATACCCAAAAACGACACAACTTCGTCAAACATTTTTTTACTGTTTTCGTTTTTATGAAAAAATAGCGAGTAGAGGATATTCTTTTTGACGTTCATATTACCAAACAGCATATAGTCCTGATAAACCATTCCTATTGCTCGTTTTTGAGGCGGCAGTTTTGCTATGTTAATTCCGTCAAGCCAAATTTCTCCTTCCGTGTTGTGAAAACCGGCTATTGATTCAAGTAAAACCGTTTTACCGCTTCCGCTTCTGCCGATAACTGACAAAAACTCACCCTTTTCAATGTTTATATTTATATCTTTAAGTTCAAATGCACCTAATTTTGTGTTGAGGTGCTTAATTTCAACAAAGCTCATCGTAGTATTGATGCGTCTCCAATAATTAGAGGTGGATTTATAACGCCTTGTCCGCACTCTTTCATTATCTTTTGTCCATCTTTTGATAAAACAAATCTTACGAATAGTTTAGCTCCGGTTTTGTCGATAGGAGAATTTGCGTTTTGCGGTATTGTTATGCCATAAACCATAGGCGCTCCTTTTTTGACAATAAAGCTGCCCGGTTTTTTGCCTGTCACTTTAAAGAATACGGTTTTATATAGTTTTGAATATTTTTTGTCGGCAAGAGAGATTTGCGGCGGCAAAGATATATACCTCAAATGGTGCTGAATGGCAACCGATTTGTATAGAAATATGTAGTCTATGTTGTGTGTTTTAAGCAGAGCCAATAAATCGGTTTCTTTCGGCCTGACTACAACCTTGCCCTTTTTTTCCATTCCTATCTTATAATAGTCAGGATAGCCGAACAGTTTTTTAAAAAATCCCCTTAAACGGTAGTATTTTTCGGCAAGTTTAACGACAAGCATAGCTCTGTAGCCGCAAGGGTCGTCGTTGGGATTAGAATGCCCTACGATAACACCTTTTTTAAGCAGTATATCAAACCAGTTTTTTGAATTTATTACACCGGCATATTTTGATTGTTTTGTGAACACTATTGCCATTGAGTTTGTTGCAAATAGTGCGTTGAAATTTGCGTTGTTTGTGTTTATAAGCAAGTTGTTAATGACGGAGTAATCGGCAGATGCCATAACGTCACAAGGTATATGCAGGTCGGCTATTTTTCTTGCAGCCATTCTTGAACCGCTTGCCTCTCGTATAACTGTGTAATCGGTATATTTTTTCTCAAACAGTTTTACTATTTTTTCAAAAGGAACAGAAAGGCTTCCTGCGTGAAAAATTACTATTTTCTCTTTTGCATACGACGGCGAAATTAAAAACAGGCTCAAAAAAAACACATACATAAACAGCTTAACGTTTTTCATTTTTACTTATACCCCTTTTAGGTTTTTCAAATGTTCTATCGGCATAAAACATCTCCATAAATCTCATATCGGCAAACTCCTCTACCTCCTTTTTAAGTTTTTTAAACTTGCGTATAAACTCTTTAGCCTCGTCTGTTATGATGCTTCCGCCGCTTTTTCTTCCCTTTGTTGCAATTACATATTGCTTATTGGTGTTGTTTTCAAGGGTTCTTATGTGATTCCATACTTTTTTATAGCTGACACCGAGTTCTCTTGCAACTGCTGCTATAGAGCCTTTTTTGTCTATCAATTCCAGTATTTCGGCTTTACCTTTACCCATAACAATTCCTACATCTTTATTTTCAAGCCATACCTTTGTTTGAACCTTCAACCTCAACCTTTTTTTTTCTTTAAAACAACCAAGAAGGCAGTAAATAACATCAATGTCGCTGTTTTTTATTGTTGAACGCACTTTAAAAATGCCGTATTCTTTTGCAGCATTCAAGGCGTCGGAACACTTAATTCTGTTATTCTGGTCGGTATATTTTTTGAGTGAATCGTAAACCTTTTGATTAAACTGCCCTGTTTTTCTTGCCCCGAACTGAGCCAATTCGCAATTTTCTATTTTATAACCCGAAAGTGATGCAATTTTGCCTACTTTTCCAGGGCTTATGTTTAACAGTTTTGCTATGCCGAGAGTTTTTGAACAATTAATTCTTCCGCGCTTATTGCTATACTTTGATAGCAGATTTTTAACCTTGTCATCCGTAACTTTATCCATACTACAAAATATGATTTTTTTGCATATTTTTCAAGGTAAAAATATTGCGTCTCTACGTATGCCTGAAACGTAAGTTGGTTATGTTTAAAATGCTATATTTTCAATTTTATACGCTTTTATTCTGCCACTATTTTGTTTTTTCCGTTCTGTTTTGCCTTATATAACCTCTCATCGCACAAACATATCATATAATTAACATTCTTAGGTATGTCTTCTGTTGAAGAAACACCCCCGCTTATAGTGCAGCCGATTTCGTTTTTATCAAAATGAACTTTCATTTTATTAACTGCCTGCCTTATTCTTTCTGCAATCATATACGCACTCTCTTTGTTTGTGCTGGGCAGAATAATCAAAAACTCCTCACCGCCGTATCTAATCGGAATATCAATTGAGCGTATGTTCTGCTTTATAATGCTTGCAATATTTCTTAAAACGTTATCTCCTGCGTAATGTCCGTATGTATCGTTGACGTTTTTAAAATCGTCTATATCAAGCATTATCAAAGAAAGATTATGTTTAAAACGTGCAGCTCTTGCAAACTCCTGCTCGGAAATAAGCTGTAAATATCTGCGGTTAAACAAGCCTGTTAAAGGGTCTTTTATCGTTTCTTCATATAGTTTTTTGTTTTTGTTTTCCAGATTAAACAGATGCTTTTGATTCAAAACAGCCATAGAAACGGGAATTTCGAATTTGCTCATAACTTCAAGATAACTCGTTAAATCGTTGATATTGTTATAATTAAAGGCTATAAAACAAACGCCGTGATATTTGTCTTTTTTGTCTTTTATCGGAAATGTGTAGGAAGACTCCTTTATGTTGAACATATTATGCAAAGAGGATGAGTTATAAAAAACTCCGCCGTTTTTTAAATAATACGATGCGTTTAGCATATTTCTCGTTTTTGTTTTATCTTCTATTAACCTGATATGTTTTTCTTCCGAGTCCATAACTATTATATTTTCTTCATCATCGTCGGCAACGTAAGCCCTTATGTAATCTATGGAATAGAACTTGCCGAGAATTGTCATTATGGCATCTATAACCTTGAAGAAATTTTCGTCGTATGCAATGATATTTATTATTTCATTCATGGCTGTGTTTAGCTCAGAAAGTGTTATAATCTCCCTCGTATCAACGTAGTCTCCGAATAGCCCGCACTTTAGCTTTCTTAAATTTTCAATAACGGGTTCAATATGCTCTTTTTTTATGATCGAACCGTGTTGAGGCGCTATTAAATTGATAGGACTGTACTGCTGGATTCTGTCAAGCCCGTAATTCAGTATAACGTTGCTTGGTATGTAGTGCTCGTGGAATGGCTTGATGCTTTTGAAGCAGCTCTCCACATCCTTCGAAAAAAGCTCAAAATCGTCTGTGAATCCGCCGAAGATATCGCTTGAAAACAGTATTTTGTTTTTTTTGTCAAACGTGCAAAAAGCTCCGGGAAAATGCATATAAGGCGTAAAGATAAAGTTAAGTTTTCTATCGCCAGCCTTCAATCTCCACCCGTTTTTTTCAACCTCGTACAGCTGTATATTCCAATTATAGTGTTTAAGCAGCGCCCAGGCTCTCCAGTGGGTTACGATATACTTGTCTTTTGAGTCTATTTCGTCCAATATATCATACATACACCCGACAATATCAGGGTCTTGATGGTGACATATAAAGTATTTTATATCGTTTAAGTCAACAAGCTTTTTTATTTTTTCCCTCGTATGTTCGTATGTAATCCTCGAACCAGGGTCAATAAGTATTGATTCGTCTTTGTTTTTTATAAGATAAACATGGCACTGAAACGGGTCGTTTTCTATTTTATGCCCAACCCAATAGATATCCTCAGCTATCTCAATCGGCTTATCTATTCCCATTTTTTCCTCTCAATATCTCAATAGTTCTCATATCGAACATACCAAAAGCCTCTTTGTATCTTTCAAGGTTTTTTATCGTATCATAAAACGTTTTTCCAAGCATACCATCTTTATAGTCAACGGTTGCACCCCGTTTTGCAAACTCTATACTTAAATAAGCCCCTTCAACCGCATTTGCAGCTTTCATCGCACAGCTTCTTTTTGCGCCGTCGCAAATAACGCCGCCGTTAGCCACGATATAGTTATTAAAGGCGCTTTCAAACAAGGATAAATTGTCGTCAATATAGAGCATCGCTGCCAAAACTCCAGCCCCGGCAGCATGAATTGCGCCGCATACTGAAGATATAAAACCAAGCCGAGACGTTATAAGCGATGTAACGAAACAGGACAGCAGGGCGGCTTTTGTTGTTTTCTCTTTTTCGGCATTTTTAGCCTGAGCATATTCAAGTGGGGCTATTATGGCGGTTAACCCTTTATTGCCGCTTCCGGCGCAGCTTGCAACCCTAATTCTATCACCCTTCATCCTCGCATAGACACTGCTAAAAACCGAATCCTCATCGTAGAGGCTTTTTTCTGCTGCCAGGATGTTTGTTTTAATGGCTTCTTCCATTTTTTGTCTTAAACTGCTGTCCTGATACATCTTATCAACATATTCAGCCCATCTGTCAACATCGTAAAACTCTTTCTCAAAACATACGGACTGCTCTTTGGATATCTCTTTATTTATCTTCACATCGTCGTTAAGTGATACACAGACGATATTTGTGTGGGAGTGTTCCGTAACGGCAACCGCCTTATCGCTTCCTTTATAAGCCGTTGTTTTTATGAACATATCATTTTTGTCAACAACGTTTATCTCAACTATGTCGTATAGTTTTTTGGCTTTGTCTATAATTTCCTCGTTTAACCCACTGAATATTTCAAGCTCGTTTTCCGTATTTGCTATTAAATACCCATAAAGCAGGGCAAAAGTAACGCCTATATTGTCCTGAGAGTTTGGAATGCCCGCTCTGTATGCGTTTTTAAATGTCATTTTGTCAATCTCAAGAATTATTTTTTCTGCGTTTTGTAAATATTTACCGACGTATGCGGCATTTAGAGCGATTGCAGCAGGTTCCGTGCAGCCTTGAGTGAATTGAATCATCTTTTCCATCGTTTTACACAGATAAAACATAACCCCCCCCATAAGAATTAAATATTAAAACACTATAAAGAAAAAGCCGTCTTATTGCAACATTTTGTTGTCTTATAAGGGATATTTATAGCAAATAAGCAACATTTATATGTCTATATTTTAAATATAATTTTATCTCTCCCGAATTATTGCCAATTCGTCAAAAAAGTAGTATTTTTTGATATGGAGTTTAAGTTAATCAATATTTGTAAGGGTGTTGTTGAATTGCCGCCTAAGCAGAAGGGCGTTTATATACTGATAATCGTTGTGGATAAAAATAAAAAG
>WGCD01000037.1 GCA_015493995.1 Desulfurellaceae bacterium | reverse complement strand
ATATAATTGCAATATCGTATCCCTTTTTTTTAAATCTGGCAGCCAATCTGTAGGCTCTTCTTTCAGGTCCGCCGAAAAAGCCGAATGAATCGAGGACTATTGCGATTTTCTTCATCAGTGCGTTTTTTTATATATATTTGCAAAAAAGGTGTTTGAATTTAAAAACATTTTCCTTACAAACCTCATTTTTCTTTGAGGGGACTTTATTCTTCCAATCTTGCAAAAGTCACCGTTGAAAAATGCGCTCTTTTTTGTAGTAAAACAAAACTTAAAACCCAGACTTTTTGCGGTCTCAATCCCCGAATCACTATATTCGCCCCAGGGCCATGATAAAAATTCCGTGTCTATGCCGAGATTTTCCTTAATTAACTCTTTGGATGTTGCAAGCTCAAAGGCTATTCTTTGTTTAAAATCAGATTCGTATTCACCCTTGTTTTTATATTTATTCAGTTTATCAACGGGCACGCTTTGTTTATCATTTTCATACATATCTATGCAGTACTGCTTAAATTCCTCAAAAGGCGTGAATCTTCGGCAAGCCAAAGAGCTTCTCATTTCAAAAATAGGAACACCCTGCCTTAAATCGTTGTCGTTTGCGTAGGCAAAACTCCAATGCACTCTGTCTTTTCCGTATATACCAACAACTGTGTCGGAGGAAAATATCTTAGAATGTATGTGTCCGTGTGAGCCTATATCAAAAACACCGCTTGCAGCCATCTCTTCTATCTCTTCCCAATGCAAAAACTCGCTCAAATCCCCCTTCAAAGAATCTTCAAGCGCTCTTTCTTTTTTATCCGGTGTGTATAAATCGGAGATATCTAACCCTTTATTCCAGCAGTCAAATAACGTTTTCCTCTTTTTTGAGTGTGTGATTTTTGATGTTGGAATAAAAAGTAGGGCTTTTGCTCCGTATTTTTTAAGCATAGGGTAGGCATAAACGTAATTGTCCGCATAGCCGTCGTCAAATGTGATGAGCACGGAGCTTCTTTTTAGCTTTTCACCGTTTTTTATTTTTCTAAACACCTCGGCACCGACTATGTCAAAATGTTTCTTTAAAAAAGACAACTGCCATTCAAAGGTCGATAAATCAATGTCGTAGCCCTTAAAAGGCAGTATTCTATGATAATAAAGAACTATTAACGGTTTCAACGCTCAATTTGACCTGCGCTCAGCCTGTCAATCTCAAGTATGCCCCTGATAAATCTGTCGAAGAAGCCGGCGGGTAGTCCTATGACAGAGACTATATAGTCGTCGATTTTTCCGAATCCTACAACCCTGCCCCTAACATCGCCGGACGACCAAACCAGTTTAAATTTGTCGGATGCAAATCTGAGCAGTTTTAAGGAGTAGCCGCCGTAGTGCTGCTTGTTTATAGTTATATTTCTACTTATGTAGTTTACGCCTCCAAGTGCGTATATATCGCCGTTTTTGCCTTTAAAAAACACGATGCCTTTGGGTATATAAACGTTGTTTTTAGCCTCAACTTCCTGTATGGACTCTTGATTGTTTTGCTCAAAATTGTACCTTTGAATGGGTCTTTCCCCGCCGCCGAATGCATAAGCCGTTCTCTGGAGAGTTTTACCGCTGTCTGTATCGTATAGGCACAATTGACCGCTTTTGGACAGATAGGCTATATATCCGTCAATCCTTTCAAATGTATATAAATCCTCAGGTTTGACTGGCAAATTAAACTTCTTTATGGAGCCCGATTGTATGTTCATAACATAGACAGGACCTATAAAAGGTTTGAAAACCGCGGCTTTTTGAACAAGAAGTTTCGGAGAGGAAAACTTATCGTAAAATCTGACGTGATACGGAATACCCTCTTTAATGATGTGGAATTTATAGTGTTTATCCAGATAGCCTATTGCAGAATCGAGTTCACCGAAACGGTTGAAGTTTGATATGGCTATCAGTGTCTTTCCGTTTATTGTTGCCGAATCTATATTAAATATGTTGTAGCCGTATGAAAAGCTTCCCTTTTTGATGAACGAGTCGAAATCGAAGTTGTAAATCTTAACCCTTGAGCCCTGAGCAACAAATATATCTTTTGTTTGGTCGTTGTTTACATCTGCAACATAAAAAGCCGTTGTTCCGTATCCTATGCTTCTAAACAGCGTAATCCTGTATTGTGCAGAAGACATATCAAGTCCCGAATATGGGCTGTAGAGACCGACCTTATTAAGTAATTGTTCCCAGAATGTCAATTTTGGTGAGAGCCTTAATGTGGATGCAACCATATTTTTAGCCGGTATGGTTGTTGAATTTTCGTTATTGACGAGCACACTCCGGGATTTTTTATCTATTTGTTCGTTAAACGATGTTATTACCTTCGCAGCATATCCGTTATAAATCTTGCAGTGCATTGTCTCATAGCGTCTCGTTGAGACAAGCATAACCAAGTCGGCATTGATGGCATCTGCAAGCTGCTTTATGGAGGACTTCTCACCCAACGAATGTATCCGCTTGTTTGTTATGGCTATTGCAATGGTATCGGGATTTATCACATAGAATCTGCCGGTTTTTTCCAGTGCGCCCTTTAAAGAGGAATATATTACGGGATTTCTTGTTATAATAGCTATTCTATACTCTTTTTTGCCTGCAATGAAATTCTCGTTTGCTTTGGGTGTTCCAATAAGCTCTTTTTCGCCCCAGGGAATAATGCCAAGCCCTATCAGATAGTCTTTCTGCTTTTCTAATCCTCCGGTGATAACAGCATATGCTTTATGCGGCATAAGCTTTGATACATAGGCGTATGCCACTCCTTTTTTTAAGGTAACACTCGAGTTATCGTTAAAGAGCATCAGCTTTCCTCTGTTTTTATAGATGTAAACTATGGAGTTTTTATAAAGCCCGTCAGCATAACCTTTGTTTAAAACCACAATTTTCTTTTTTAACTCTGTTTTCAACACCTTACCTTTAACGATATGCAGTTGAGAGGAAAGTTTATAGGCTATATTCTCATAAACACCGGCACGCGAGCAGGGTATCGTTACAAGCAGAAAAATAATCCCGACAAATAGCTTTTTCATCATCAAATCCTTTTTAACTGTTTAATTCTCTCTTTGGTTTTATTGTAAACTTCCGTAATTTCTTTTAACTCTTTTTTCTTCTCTTCAATCAACTCCTTCGGTGCTCTGTCCAAAAATGCCTGATTGTTTATTTTGCTGTTTAAAAATGAGAGTGATTTTTCTTGTTTTTTAATCAGTTTATTCAATCTTTCAATCTCTTTTTCAACATCTATATTGCCCTCAACAGGCAGGTATATATCCCCGTAAATTGTTGATTGAACCAAACACTGCTCTTTGACTTTAGATGTGATTGTAAGGCTTTCCACACCTGCCAATGCATATATATAATTCTTGAAAGATACTATGATTGCCTGAGATTTTTCGTCTTTTACATCCATATAGACCTTTATTTTTTTAGACGGCACGATGCCGTTTTCACTTCTTAAGTTTCTGACGGATTTGATGATGTCTATAATCATTTCCATTGAAGACTCTATCTCTTCGGATACATCGCTGCTTCTAAATTCGGGATAACCCGCAACCATAATCGACTCACCCGACTTATTGGGGAGTCTTTGCCACAACTCCTCCGTTATGAATGGGGTGAACGGGTGCAAGAGCCTCATAGTTTTTTCAAATACGTCCAAAAGGGTATATTTTATGGCATATGAGTATTCGTCTTCCATATGAATTTTACTCATCTCTATGTAGTAATCGCAAAATTCGTGCCATATAAATTGATATATTGCATTTGCGGCTTCATTGTATTTATACTCCGCAAGGGCGTTTTGTGTTGCCTGAATTGTTTTTGCCAGGCGCGATTTTATCCAAGTTGAAGCAGCAGAGAGTTTTTTAGGTTTATCTTCAAATCGTACATCCCTTGTGTTTAGCTCTATAAATCTATATGCGTTCCATATCTTGTTCATAAACTTTCTGTATCCGTCAATCCTGTCTTCGGAGAGTTTAATATCCCTACCTTGGGCTGCAAAGATAGCAAGGGTGAATCTTATGGAATCAGCTCCGTATTTGTCTATCACATCCATCGGGTCTATAACGTTGCCCTTGGTTTTGCTCATTTTTTGTCCGTACTGGTCTCTTACAAGGGCGTGTATATAAACATCCCTAAAGGGTACGTCTTTCATAAAATGCAGACCCATCATCATCATTCTTGCCACCCAGAAAAATATTATGTCAAATCCGGTAACGAGAAGGCTTGTGGGGTAAAAATTTTTTAAATCATCTGTATCGTCAGGCCAACCGAGTGTTGACATAGGCCATAAAGCCGAAGAAAACCAGGTATCCAAGACATCCGTTTCCTGACTCAAATTACTGCTCCCGCAATGCTCGCACGTTTTCGGCTCGTCTTCTGTAACTGTGTATTTTCCGCAGACGTTACATTTGTAAACGGGTATTCTGTGACCCCACCACAACTGTCTCGATATACACCAATCTTTTATGTTGTGCATCCACTCGAAGTATGTTTTTTCCCAGCTTTTGGGTATGAACTTTGTTTCTTCTTTTTCCACGGCTTCTATTGCATCTTTTGCAAGCTGTTTTGTTTTTACAAACCACTGCTCGGAGACGTAGGGTTCTATGGTTGTTTTGCACCGATAGCAGTGACCTACGGAGTGTTTGTGCTGTGTAACATCCTTCATAAATCCCTTTGCCTCAAGCTCATTCACAAGATTGGCACGGCATTCGAATCTGTCTGTTCCCTCGTAATGAAGAGCTTCCTTTGTCATTTTGCCTCTATCGTCAATTGCAACTACAATATCGAGATTGTGTCTTCTTCCGACCTCAAAATCGTTAGGGTCGTGAGCAGGTGTAATTTTCACAGCTCCCGTTCCAAACGAAGAATCAACATACTCATCCTCAATAATCGGTATGGGTTTGTTTTTAATAGGCAGAATGACCTTTTTGCCAACAATGTTTTTATATCTTTTATCGTTTGGGTTTACCGCTACTGCCGTGTCACCAAACATAGTTTCGGGTCTTGTCGTTGCAACAATAATGCCGCCATTTTCGTCTTCAAACGGGTACTCTATGTGATACAGTTTTCCGTTTTCGTCGTTATGCTCAACCTCCAAATCGCTCAATGCGGTGTGGCATCTCGGACACCAGTTTATTATATACTTGTCTTTGTATATCAACCCCTCTTTGTAAAGAGTGACAAACACCTTTCTGACGGCTTTGGAAAGCTGCTCGTCCATAGTAAAACGAAGCCTCGACCAGTCGCAGCTTAAACCAAGTCTTTTCATCTGATTTATAATTCTGTCTCCGTAGGTTTTTTTCCACTCCCAGACTCTTTTCACAAATTCTTCTCTGCCGAGGTTCTCTTTTCTTATACCCTCTTTTGCCAGCTCTTTTTCAACCATATTTTGAGTGGCAATGCCGGCGTGGTCCGTTCCGGGCACCCATAAAACGTTAAAACCCTTCATCCTTTTGTATCTGACCATTATATCTTGCAGTGTTCCGTTTAAAGCATGCCCTATGTGCAGAACGCCGGTTACGTTGGGAGGGGGTATGACGATACTGTATTTTTCCTTTTTGCTGTCATCAGAGGGCTTAAAATAACCTCTGTTTTCCCAATATTTATACCACTTTTGCTCAAATTTCGGGCTATATTTTTCATCTGCCATTTTTCACCTCTTTTTACCCATTAAAATTCAATCTCTACTTAATGCCTTTCCATACTCAAAGGCTTTCAGGTTTATACCCCTTATTTTTTCAGGAACAATATTTTCAATAGCTTTTATAAAAAATTTCTCCTCAACGGGTATAAACTTAGACAAAACACCAAGCATAATTGTGTTTGCTATCTTTATGTTTCCGAGTTTTTTTGCATCATCAAAGAAATTCCTTTGTATAAAAACTTTTGTATCAATTTTTTTCATAGACTCATCTATGCTGTCTTCATCTATTGTTTGATCGATTATCGGAACAATTCTATCGTTTACAACCACAACGGAATCTTTGTTTAGATATTTTATCCACCGAAGGG
>WGCD01000036.1 GCA_015493995.1 Desulfurellaceae bacterium | reverse complement strand
GCTGCAATGTATAAGTTTTTAAGTATAGGGTTTACCTATCCTCAAGAGGGCTTCTCAGAAATACTAAATCAGAGTATTCAACTTATATCAGAGCACTACACGAGGCTAAACAAGCAAGGATACAGGCTTTCCGGCATAAAAAAATTAAAATCAGGTCTTAAAGAGCTCTCAAAATTAAAGACAGACAACTGGCAAGAGATATACACATCTCTTTTTGTGTCGAATTTCCCTAAAACACCCCTTCATCCATACGAATCTTTTTATAAGGAGGGTTTGCTGGTTAGCGAAAGCAGTGACGAAATAGCGGAAATATACAAGGATTGCGGTGTGGAAATATTTGATGATAAAGAGTTTCCCGATTTGATAAATTTAGAGCTTGAATTTGCCTCATTTATTGTTGAAAATCAGGAAGGATGCTTGCCTGTTTACAACGAATTTTTCAACAATCATCTCTTCAGCTGGATTTTTGACTTTTTTAAGGACGTTGAAGGATATAAAAAAACACCTCTTTTTTATTCGAGTCTTGCTAAGATAGGAAATCTTTTTTTACAAAAAGAAAAAAAGGTTATAGCGAGGTTGTCAGATGAACGATAGAGGCTATATACAGGTCTATACCGGAAACGGCAAAGGCAAAACTACCGCCGCAATAGGACTTGCTATACGAGCCGTCGGGGCAGGATTAAAGGTTCTGTTTACCCAGTTTGTCAAGGGTCAATACTACAGCGAACACAAAACATTAAGCAAACTGGATAATCTCACCATCAAACAGTTCGGACGAGAAGGATTCATACACTCAGAACCGGCAAAAGAAGACATAGAAGCAGCACGACGAGGCTACAATTTTATTTTGGACGTTTTCAAAAAAGATGAGTATGATGTTGTGATTCTCGATGAAGCAAACATAGCAGTATTCTTTAAACTATTTTCAGAAGACGAGCTTGTGGCTTTGATGGATAAAAAACCGCAAAACACCGAGCTTATAATAACCGGAAGGTATGCAACCGAAAAGGTTATGGAAAAAGCCGACCTTGTGACTGAGATGAGAGAGATTAAGCACTACTATCAAAAAAACGTTTTGGCAAGGACGGGCATAGAAAAGTAGCCCTATGAAACTCATTCCTGCAAGGCTGAGCGTCGTGCAACCCTCCCAAAGGAGGGAGTTTGACATATATGTTGTAAACGAGACAAACCCGGTCTTGCTTTTATCAAAAGACGCACCTTTACAGAAAAACAGCCAAATATTCAAAAACAACTCAAACAGGCTGATTTATATACCCTCAAATCAACTAAATTCTTATAAACACCTCGTTGCTGATACACTTGACGAAATAATGGAGGATAAAGAGCTCTCCAAATCGAGCAAAATGTACGCAGTTTATATCTCGCTTACAAGCCGCCTTGAAATGCTTATGAACGAGGGCAGTATTGCCGCAGCAAACAGCATTTTCAAAGGTATATCTCATCTTATAGCAAACACCTTAAACGATACATCTTCCATCTCCGTATTTCTTTCTTTTATAAAAAACGATATAGGAAATATTTCAAATCATATGTTCAATGTCGGCACATATGCAACCATGCTTACCAAAATGCTATATCCCGACATAAGCAACATTCAACTCGAAAAACTTGCCAAAGGATATTTTTTACACGATATAGGAATGCTGAAGATAGATAAAAAAATCGTCAACAAAAAGGAAAAATATACCGACAATGAGTATAAAGAAATTAAAAAACATCCGCAGCTCGGTGTTGAAATTTTAAAAAACGAGCTTAAAATCAACGACCCGAATATTATAAAAATCGTTCTGCAACATCACGAAAGAAAAGACGGAAGCGGATATCCCAACGGTATAACCGATATAAACAGATTTGCCAAAATTTGCGCTATGTGCGACATATTCGATGCAATAACCTCAAAAAGGGAATATAAAGAGGATACCCCTAAAACAACATTTGAGGCTTTGAAAGAAAATAAAGAACTTTTTGTGCAGGAGTTCGGCAAAGACCATTACGAAGCATTCGTAAAGTGCTTCAAGGTCTAATAGTTTCTTGTCTTTGTTGTCAAAAAAAATTATATTTATATCGGTATGAAAAGTTCTAACGAGATTTTGGAGTACGATAAGCTAAAAGAAATAATAGGAAAACACATACAAACCAGATACGGACAAAAGACGTTGACAGAGCTAAAACCGGTTTTTGATATTGAAAAAGCAAAAAGTGATTTTGAAAAGTTAAATGAGTTTTTCAATTTATTCTATAAATACGGAAGCGTTGTTCTTGACGATATCTACATATCCGACACTATAAAAGAGGCTTTTGGCGATATTTTAACTCCAAAGGAACTGTTTCAAATCGGAAATTTTTTGAGCCTGATAAAAGAAACAAGCAACTTTTTTGAAGAGCACGAGTCCGATTTGTGCAAAAAATACATAGCGTTTGACATACCGTTTGAACTGTTTGAGGAGATAAACAAGGCTATAGACGAACATGCTCTGATTAAGGACAGCGCCACCTCATACCTGTACGAACTGAGAACTCAAATAAAACAATCCAAAGAAGAGATAGTGCGCAATTTAAAAAACATAATGCACTCGCGTGTCAGAGAGATTATTTCAGATACTGCAATTTTTATGAAGCGCTCGCGTTATACTATACTGGTCAAACCTAATTTTAAAGAGTATCTAAACGGAAGAATTATAGATATGGCAAAGTCTGGAGGATTTTTTGTAGAGCCTGATGCAATATACAATGCAAACAATAAATTAGAGGAAATAATACTTAAAGAAGAGGCTGAAAAAAGAAGAATTTTAAAGAAATTAACGGATTTGGTAAGAAAAAACTCAACCCGTTTGATGTATAACGAAAAGAGATTGGGTAAGCTTGACCTTGAAGTGGCAAAATTCGAGTATGCTAAGGATTTGGAACAGCCTGAAATTGCCTTTTCAGACAAACCGATTTTTTTTGCAAAGGGTGCAAAACACCCTATACTTACACACATAAAAAAAGATGTAAAAAGCGTTGATATAGACCTAAAAAGTGATAACAAACTAATCATAACCGGTCCTAACACAGGTGGTAAAACCGTGTTTTTAAAGACTGCGGGACTAATTGTTTTAAGCATATTCTCCAATATACCACCGATAGCTTTAAAGATTGAAATAGGCAATTTCGACGCTGTTTTTGCGGTTATAGGAGATGAGCAAAACATAATGGAATCACTAAGCGGATTTTCAGCAAAAATGATTGCGTTTAAAAACGTGTATGAAAACTTGAGCAAAAACTCACTTGTTTTGTTGGACGAAATAGGAGGTGGCACATCGCCGGACGAAGGAGAAGCCGTGGCATTTTCAATTATAGAAAACCTAAACGGCAAGTGCACATACATAGCCGCGACTCACTACAAAAGACTTGCTCACATCCTATCATCCAAAGGGTATCCCGTCGCTGCATTTGAATTTGACGAAAGCAACCTCAAGCCGACCTATAAACTCAACTACTACAAAATAGGCAAAAGTTATGCAATAAAAATACTGCAAACCCTTGGCCTAAACGAACGGATAACACAAAAAGCGGTTGAATTCCATAAAAATAACGAAACAAATTTTTCAAAACTGGAAAAAGAGCTTGAAAATAAACTCTCACAATTGGAGATAGAAAAACGTAAAACTGAAAATTTGAAAACAAGATACGAACAGCTGCTTGAAGAGATAAAAAAAGAAAAAGAGAGCTATCTCGATAAACTGATAAAGGATACAGAAGAAAAAAAAGCACTCTACGAAGAGCTTATAAACAGATTAAAAAGTGAAATAAGTACCCTTTTAAAGGAAAAAAACGTCTCAAAAGCGCACAAGTCTCTGAATGCAATAAACAAACAGGCAAAAAACCTCTTCGATTCTGAAAAACAACCGGGGGAAAAAGAGAACTTCAGTGTGGGTGAGGCAGTGAAGTTCAGAGGAATGAGCGGAAAAATAACCGATATAAAAGGCGATAAAGCCATTGTAGAGATAAACGGCAAAGCCTTTAAAACCGACGTCTCTATGTTAAGTAAAGAGAAAAAAAAGAGCGGAAAACCGCTGACATTAATCAAAGCCCCATCGAAATTTTCAAACTTGGAAATCAATCTTATAGGAAAAAGAAGAGATGACGCTCAATTGGAGCTTATGAAATTTATTGACGGCGCAATAACCGGTTCCGTTAAGACCGTTAGGATAGTTCACGGAATAGGCAGCGGTATTTTAAAGTCTATGGTTGAAGAAACGCTTAAAAATCACCCCTACATAAAATCATTTCATCCGGCGCATCCCAATGAAGGCGGTGACGGAGCCACAATAGCGGAGTTCAAATGAGCGGTGTTGTTGATGAACTGAAAGAGAAGATAGATATTGTTGAGCTTATCTCTCAATACGTTCAACTGAAAAAGAGGGGCTCCAACTACTTCGGCTTATGCCCTTTTCACTCGGAAAAAACACCATCTTTCTCGGTCAATCCCAAAGGGCAATTTTTTCACTGCTTCGGCTGCGGAGAAAGCGGAGACGCAATCACCTTTTTTATGAAAATCGAGAACCTTGACTTTAACGATGCGATTAGAGAGCTTGCCGAAAAATACAACGTAACCTTACATTTTTCAAAAAAAGAGGGGAATGACCCGATAGTTGAGATTCATAAAATAGCTCAAGACTACTTCTATGAAAAACTCACCAAAAACGAAAGCGCAATGAACTATCTAAAACTAAGAAAAATAACAAGCAAAATCATAGAGTCGTTTTTAATAGGCTTTGCACCCCAAAGCGGAGAATTATACTCAATTTTAAGGAAAAACTTTAAGGACGAAGATATTCTTAGAAGCGGTATTTTTATAAAAACAACAAATGGGATGTATAATCGATTTTCAAACAGGATTATTTTTCCGATAAAAAACGAAAAAGGCTTAACCGTGGCTTTCGGGGGAAGGATTTTTAACAAATCAAAAGATGTTGCAAAGTATATCAATTCCCCGGAAACTGCTGTTTTTTCCAAGCAAAAGATTCTATACGGGCTCTTTGAAGCAAAGGATGAGATTAGAAACAAAAACAGGGTTATTATAACGGAAGGCTACTTGGACTGCATCAGGCTTCACGCAAGCGGTATAAAAAATGCCGTTGCCACACTTGGCACGGCATTATCAGCATACCATCTCAACACAATAAAAAGATATGCAGAAAACATCTACTTCAATTATGATGCGGACGAAGCAGGCTTCAGAGCTATGGCAAGAAGCGCAAAGACGGTTCTTTCAAGCACTCTTTTTTCCTATGTTATATCGCTCGATGCAAAGGAAGACCCTGACAGCTTCATACTGAAATACGGCAAAGATGCATATCTTAAAAAAATAGAAGAAGCACAGGACTATTTCGACTATCTTATGGAATATCTGAAAAAGAAATACGACATAACCAAACCGCAAAACAAATTGAAAGCCATAAACGAGATAAAACCGGTACTTATGGGAATAAGGGATACCACCATGCGCTTATCCTACATCTCAAAGGCTGCAAAGGTTTTTGAAGTCTCACAGGATGCATTTGCCAGACAAGAAAATACGAAGGAGTTTTTCTTAAAAAACATAAATAAGGAAGAGGCTTTGTTGAGTCTTCTTCTGAAAGATATAGAGTTTGTCTCCTGGATTGAAGAATTTGAAAAATTTGCCGACAATCTCCATTCGCCCTACAAAGAGCTGTATAAAAAAATAGTGGAGTTCTATTTAACGGGAGAAAAGTTCAGCCTGCGGTCTTTTGAAGAAACCATAGACAGCGAGGAGCTTAAAAAGCTTGTTTACAGGCTTTTTTCAATAGAATATACCGATATAGACAGCAGGCATGAAGCTAGAAAGATATTTTTGGGGCTTCTTTCCAAATTTGAAACCGAACAAATAAAGTTAAGACTAAAAGAGTTGGAAAAAAGTCTCGGTACAAATCCGTCGAACAAGATGTTAAAAGAGTATAACGAACTGTTTAAAAAATTAAAGGAGACCTTAAGTTGATTGACGGCATTGTTCAATTTCTCTTAAATGCAATCGGATACGGAGGATATACCGGCATATTTTTACTGATGTTTCTCGAGAGCTCTTTTTTCCCATTCCCAAGTGAGGTAGTTGTGCCGCCTGCTGCCTATCTTGCCGCAAAAGGTAATATGGACTTGGCTTTGGTTGTTCTATTTGCAACGTTTGGCAGCCTTTTCGGCGGTATTTTTAATTACTACATATCGTATAAACTGGGCTATCCGTTCCTTGAAAAATTTGGAAAGTATGTGGGGTTAAGCAAAAAATCGCTCGATAAGGTCTGTCTGTTTTTCCAAAATCACGGAGAAATCAGCACATTTATAGGCAGGCTTCTTCCGGGAATCAGGCAATACATATCACTTCCTGCAGGAATGGCAAAAATGAACATTATAACGTTCAGCCTCTTTACGGTTCTGGGAGCTGGTATATGGGTTGGAATCCTTGCTTTTATAGGGTATTCCGTAGGAAACCACCCGCAGCTTGTTAAAGAAATGCTGCATAAAAGTTATGTTTATATAATTATTTTTTCTGCTATAATAACAATTGTGTACATTTATTTTAAAAGGAGGTCGAATGATAGGGGAATTTAGGCGTATAGGCGATATGATGTTTTTGAGCGGGCTTGTTGACGCATCAAGCGGAAATATGAGCTGCCGCACACAAGACGGTGTGTGGATAACCAAAACGGGAAAAAGTCTATACGGTCTTCGCGGTAAAGATTTGGTTAAAATAGGATTTGAACGAGATATCAGGTGGAATGCAGCTTCAAGCGAAACTCAAATACACATAAATATCTATAAGAATATCGAGCTTGCCAAAGCTGTTGTTCATGCACACTGCCCCTTCACTATTGCTCTCTCCTTTAAAAAGAATAAAATAATTCCTATTGATTACGAAGGTTCTCTATTCTTAAAAGAAATTGATGTAATAGATATTCCTTTCGATAGTTGGGATAGTGCAAAAAAACTCATACCTCAATACTTTAAAGAGAATAAGGATAAAAACATTGTTATAGCAAAAGGTCACGGCGTTTTTGCATATTCTGAAACACTTTTTAAAGCATATCAAACGGTTAGTGCACTGGAGAGTACGTCTAAAATTATAACATTGGGCGGTTTTTATGAATAGTGAAGAAAAAATAGAACTAATCTCTCAAAAAATTAAAGAAGCAAAAAAGATAACTATTTTTACCGGTGCAGGCATATCCAAGGCAAGCGGCATACCGACCTTTAGAGGAAAAGACGGCTTGTGGAGTAAATATTCCGCATCGGAACTTGCGACTATGAATGCATTTATAAAAAACCCTAAATTGGTTTGGCAGTGGTACAATCATAGAAGAAAGCTGATAAAACAAGCAAAACCAAACGCTGCACACCTTGCAATCACAAAAATTGAAAATCTGTTTAAGGATAACTTCACCCTTATTACACAAAATATCGACTCCCTGCACAAAGAAGCCGGCACAAAAAACATAATAGAACTCCACGGCAATATATTTGAAGTCAGATGTATGCGCTGCGGAAAAGTGTATGGAGACGATAAAATTTACCAAGATAGCGAGTTTGTACCAAAATGCAGCTACTGCAAAAAGGGAAGTCTAAGACCCAACGTCGTTTGGTTTGGAGAAAACTTAGACAGAGACATTTTAGACGAAGCAATGAAAAAATCGGCTTTATGCGATGTATTTATAGCCGTGGGCACAAGCGGGGTTGTCCAACCGGCTGCAAGTCTTCCAAAAATCGCATACGACAACGGGGCATTTGTGGTTGATATAAATATAGAATACTCTGCTGTTTCAATATATTCTCAAGAAACCGTAATCTCACCCGCACAAGACACTTTAGAAGCAATTATCGACAAACTGACGAAATAAATAGTGTTGCATATTTTTTATAGACATACGTTATCGTAATAATGTAATAAAATACTTAATTAGCTACAGTAATATGTCTCTTAATCCTTGACTTCACAACATTTTAGCATAAATCTCAAAGTAGGAGGTGTGTTATGAAGAGTATAGAAAAATTTAAAGAACTTATCGAGGAGATGCTCTGGTATGCCAAAGACGAGATTCCGCTTGAAATCACCTATTGGGATGGAGAAACAAAAAGATTCTCAGATAAAGAACCGGTTGCAAAAATTATAATAAAAACGGAAAAAGCCCTCGAGGATATTATGAATCAATTGAGTTTGGGGTTTGGAGAAAACTACATAAACGGCAATATAGAGGTTGAAGGCAATCTGCAGGAGGTTTTGAGGCTTGAAAGTCTTCCTCATCTTAAAAAAATCAAACCGCCCGTAAGAGTAATAAAAGACATCGCCTTGCACAGACTTATGACTCTAAATTCCATCAAACAATCCAAAAAAAACATAGAGGCTCACTACGATTTGGGCAACGATTTCTACAAACTGTTTTTGGACGAATCATTAACATACTCCTGCGGATACTTTAAAGATTGGTCTAACGACACCCTCGAACAAGCCCAACAAAACAAATACGAGCTGATAACAAGAAAAATCGGCTTAAAAAACGGAGACAGGGTGGTTGATATAGGATGCGGATGGGGTGGTTTTTTGATATATGCAGCAAAAAAAGCCGATATTAAGGGACTTGGCTGCACTATATCAAAAAACCAGTATGAATATGCAAAAGAAAAAATTAAAGAATTAAAACTGAACAACAAGATTGAGGTTGTTTATGAGGATTACAGAAACATAAAAGGCAAATTTAATAAGTTCGTATCAATAGGGGCATACGAGCATATAGGAAAAAATTACGCTTTTGTGTTTTTTAACAAGTTGAAAGAGATATTAGAAGACGGAAGCTTAGGCCTTCTACACACCATAGGGCACAACAAACCGATGCATACCGACCCGTTCACAACCAAATACATATTCCCCGGCGGCTACCTGCCCTCTTTGGAAGAACTAATCAGAAAAATAGGATATGTTGATTTCTATACCATAGATGTTGAAAACTTGAGACCTCACTACGCCAAAACCATTGACAACTGGATAGATAGATTTGTTAAAAATAAAAACAAGATTCTCGAAATGTTCGATGAAAAATTTGTCAGAATGTGGTGGCTGTATCTAAACGGAGCTGCTGAATCGTTTAAATACGGAGACGGACAGCTCTATCAGATACTTTTTTCAAAAGGACAGACAGATATACCAAAATACAGAGGAGAAATATATAAAAATTGGGAGTAAGATATCAGATTGATACTCTTTGAAAAATGCCTATAAGTGCCATTTAAATTATAGAAGGGTAGTTTTTAATC
>WGCD01000035.1 GCA_015493995.1 Desulfurellaceae bacterium | reverse complement strand
CTGTTGTACAATGTCTATATAAACAAAAAATTAGAAGCGCAGATGGCAAGAAGAAAAGCGTATTTATCACAGATAAACAATATAAATTCGACGTTCGGAGAATATAAGAAAGAGTATGTTGCGCTAAAGAAAAAACTCACGAGGTTAAAAAAAGAGATTGAATATTATGAAAAAACCGTAGTTTTACACCGTTCGGCATATACGGACAGCATTGTGTTTGTAAATACTTTTTATGACGATGTCTGGTTTGATTCGGTTTCATACAACAACGGCGTTTTTAATATTAGCGGATATGCTCCCTCAAAAGCCGAGTTCCAAAAATTTTACGGAGCGCTTGAAAGCAATAAATATGTAGCCGATACGAGATTTTTTTATGTTAAGGAAAAGGACGGGAAATTTGTGTTTAAAATAAATTACAGGGTGGTTTTTCGACTGCAATGAAAAACGTTAAGACAAGAGAAATAGTTATACTTGCGGCATCTTTGTTGATTCTTATAAACTTTGTATTTTTTAGATATATTTATTCGGGCTATGTTCACAAAAGAAGTATGCTTATACAAAATATTAACTCATACGATAATAAAATATCCGAGGCTATTTTCAGATTTCACAGGAACTTGAAAATATTGGACTCAATAGCTTTGATAAAAAAGGATATTCTGTTTTCAAAAAAGAAAATAGAGCTTTTAAGCAGCAGCCGAACAACGACTTTCGATATGTCAAACATACTTAAAACCCTACTTGTAAAAAGCGGAGTGTCGGTTTACGGTGTAACCCTGTCGAGTGTTAAAATTGCAAACTCCAAAAAAACCTACTCTTTTAGCGTTCAGATAAAAGACAGTCTGAATAAGGTGCTGAAATTTATGGACTTGATAGAAAATTACAGCGATAATATGTATATCCCGAGCTACTCCATAAAACCCAAAGACGGTCTTTACAATGTCAATATGAAGGTAAATTTTGATTATGTAGGTGAAAAATGAGAGTAAAAGCCGCTCTGTTTTTGGTGCTATTTTTTAGCGCAAGTGCATATTGCGCCAATATTCCCGTATTTAATATGCCGCCGGATGACTATAAAATTTTTAGCCACAACGAAATGTCCCAAAAGGAAACTAAGGCTCAACAAAGTAGTGAAGCCTCTCAAATTTTAAGCAATTTATCGATAAGCGGCATATTCAAATCTCAAGGTAAGTATTTTGTGCTTATAAATCATAAAGTTTGTAAAAAGGGCGACACCGTAGAGGGTTATACGATAAAAAGCATAGAAAACAACAAGGTTGTATTTGTCAAAAACGGCGTGGAGAGTACAGAAACGCTAAACAAGACACCAAATATAATATTTTTTTCAGACGATACCGTATCTAACGATAATGACTCCGACCATTAGTTGCTGTTTATAATCATCCAAAAGTTGACCGCTATTTTATGGGTATTTTTATCAACGCATGTTATCGCTATTCTGTCTTTTTTTCGTTTGAAATTTTTGGTGTTTTTTATTAAAACGAGCCCGTTTGAGCCGATTTTTGCTTTTTTCCATCCAAGCTCACTGACATAAACGCCGCAGTTTTTATAGTTTTTAGCAAACATAAGTTTTGCACCTATCACTGTCGGTGTTTTTTTAATCAAGCCAAAATCGGGCATCCTCTTTGTTATAGGCAGATACTCCTCGTTCAATACCTCTTTGAAATGCTTCATTGTTGACCAATATTTGCCCAAAATTGGCTCCCTTGGGATTAAATAAAGCGGTGTGTAAATACTTACAGAGCCTGGGTCTTGTGTTAAGATTATTTTAAAGCCGGCTTTTTCAGCCGTATCTATCACTGTTTTATTGTATTCTCCATAAGGTATTGCAAATGCGTAGGGTTTATATCCGAAATGCTTTTTGAAAAACTCTATACTTTTTGTCAGCTCACCCGTTATCCATTCTTTATAACGCTTATTTGTCCAGTTTTTCGGTTTATATGCCATTCTCGGGTGGGAGTAGCTGTGTGACTCAAAGTCAATACCGTATTTCATCATCGTTTTTATCTGATTTAGGGTCATATAGTCGGGGTATCTTTTTTCTATCGCCTCTGTCGGCAAAAAAACCGTAGCAGGATAACCGTATTTTTTGATAACGGGGAATGCATTTTTATAAACCGTCCTGTATCCGTCGTCAAATGTCAAAACAACGCTCTTTTTAGGGAGTTCTTTGTGGTTTTTAATCATACTAACGACCTTTTTTAGTGCTAAAACCTTATAGCCGTTATCGTGAAGGTATCTCATCTGCTGCTTAAACTTCTTAATCGATACGTTTGTTGTCGGCGTCCTGCTATCACCTATCTTGTGGTATATAAGTATGGTTGTCGCATAGGTTTGGCAGGATAAAAACACGATAAACACTAAAGCAATAACGTATTTCATTTGTTCAAATCCTCCGATACTTTATTGCTTTTATACCTATACCTTATTTGATTAAATTTCAAGATAAATTTTAAGTTTAAAGAAATAAAAAAAGAGTCTGCAGGAGATACAGACTCTATTCTTCTTTTTTCATTACGTCATTATTCCAGATCTCGGTCATTTTGTCTAAGTATCTAACGACTATGCCGAATTCTTCAAAGTTGTCGTCTTTATTCGCTTCTATTGTCTTATTGAGCAGAAAATTGTATAGAGCTTCCAAATATTCTGCGGTTTCTTTGTCTGCCGAGTCATCAAGAGAGTCTCTCAATGCAAGCAGTATGCCGCTTACTCTGTTCAGGCTGTCAATCTTCTCCTCTTCGTTTTTTTCTTCCATAGCTTTATATGCTTTTTTGGCAAAACCGAGCGCTCCCTCGTACAATAAAGACACTATTTGCATTTTATCAACCGTTGTTGATATTAAAACATTTTTATACATATCGTATGCTTCGTTGGATGTCATCATTTTACCTCCTTACTGTCAAATATAATGCCCACGACCTCAGAGAGCTTTTTTTGAAGATTGATAACCTCTTTGGGTGGTATTTCCCTTATTACTTTACCCGTTTTTGCGTTCACAACCTTCACCACAAGCGATTTTATAGTGTCGTTATAGACAAACTTCACATCTTTGTTCAACATACCTACATTCTCGTTTATTTTGTTAATCGTGTTTTTCAACTCGGTTGGAGAGAGACTTTTGACCTCATTTCTCTTTCTTGCTGCAATTTCTATGTTTCTGTCTATATGCTGCACTTTGGCTTTTTGAGCATTGCTTTCATTCATATGCTGCCCCGTTGCAACGGCGCTATTAATTTTATTCAACACCACATCCGACATTTTCTAACCTCCGGCTTATTTCTTTTTACTATTATCAAGACTGTCAAATACCTGTGTCATATAATCGCTTTGACTTTTCAGCATTCCTATGTATTCGTCCATCTGTGCAAATGTCATTGTAAGATTGGCTCTTTCTTGCTCAAGCTGCTTATTCATAGCGTCTATCTGTTCTTGAAGTCTGTCGGTTTTGCCCTGCAGATAGTTCTTTTCAAGCTCTATGCTGCCGTTTGTGTCAGTCATATCGTACAAAGCTGTGTGTAACTTATTTAAAAAACCGTCATCCAACCCCGTATCGGTTTCATCCAACACCTTTTTAACGTCTTTGAAGTCAGTTTGAAGCGCTTGCTGGAATTTTGAAGTATCAAGAGACATTTTACCTGTTTTATCCATATCTATTCCCAAATCCGACAAATAGGATATTGAAGATTTATCACCTCCGTATTTTCCCATTAAAATATTTTCAAGTGTGGTTTTTAAACCTTGTACGGTAGAGTTTGAGAAAAACGCATCCGCCACATTTTTTTCGTCATCATACCCTGAATTCTTTGAGATAAAATCCATCATATCGTTGTAGTCATCAACTATATTTTGCATATCTTTCGTTATTTTGGAATAGTCAGTATTAACATAAACGGAGAAACTCCCTGTTTTTTTCAATTTCATTTCAATACCGGGTATGTTGTCGGAAAGCGTATTTGAATGGGAGGTGACGGAAACACCGTCTATTGTTAAATCGGCGTCACTTGAAGCTACATTTGCATTGCCGTTGTCACCAAACGTTAAATTTGTATCGTTCTGCACAATCGTTAAATCATTATTTGTGCCTTCCGGTGTTTTTAAAACCACTATATACCCGCTTCCGTTGTTGATTGTAGTTGCCTGTAGTCCCGACCCGTTGGAATTTATGGCATTTATAAATTCCTGAAGCGTTGTGGGTGTTGAGGATAGCGTGTTGTTGTCCAGATTAACCGTGTATTCTTTAGTTCCTATTTTATATGTAAAGCTTCCGCTTCCGCTTGAGATAATATTGTTTGTCAGGGAAGACTCGCTTGAAGTGGAAAGCCAGGTTTGACCTTGAGCCAATGTGTTAACGGTTATATTGTGGACACCGCTTGTCGGTGCACCAGTGACGCTAACATCCGCCATAGAATCGTCGCTAACTGAAGCCGTCTGTGCGTTTAAGTCGGTCAGCATAGTTGTTGCGTCACCCATAAGTTTTGTCATTCTTGATTCGAGAGAGCCAAATGTTTGATAGTAAGATTCGTATTCTATTTTTTGAGTTTGTTTCATAAGTATGGGTTTTTTATCGACATCAATAAGTTTGTCTATCAAGCCCTGCAAGTCCATTCCGCTTCCAAGACCCAAGACGTTCATAGCGCCCAAATCCATAGACACCTCCTTTTTCTGCTTAATAAATCGGATGAAATAGGAAAAACTTTAGTTAAAAACCTGTTTTGTTTTGGTTTTTAGCTTTATAAACGTAAGCCAGAATCTCAGCAACGGCTTGATACAGCTCTTCTGGTATAAAATTGTCTATATTGACCTTTTTATATAACTCCCTGGCAAGTTCCGGTTTTTCCACTATAGTTATATTGTTCTGTTTTGCTATCTCCTTAATTTTTTCAGCTATCATATTGATTCCTTTTGCAATTACCTTTGGAGCAGACATTTTGGCTTCGTCATATTTCAAAGCAACTGCATAATGTGTCGGGTTTGTTATTACGACATCGGCTTTTTTTACGTCTTCCATCATACGCCTTCTGGAAAGTTCCATCTGGAGTTTTCTTATTCTCTGTTTGACGTGAGGGTCGCCCTCCATCTGCTTGTATTCGTCTTTAATCTCCTTATGACTCATCCTTATGCTTTTTTCAAACGTATATTTCTGGAACATATAGTCCAATACAGCCATAAAGAGTATAAAAATGGTTATGTAAACACTGACAAGAAAAATTCCTTTCAACAGTGCTATAAATACAATTTCTTTGGACGTATTTATCAAAGACATCCAATACGGCATCTTGGCTTTAATAAAAACATACAAGATGTATGATATAACGATTGCCTTTAAAATGGATTTTACAAGCTCACCGAAAGATTTTAAGGAAAACATATTTTTAAAACCGTTTACGGGGTTTAATTTATCAAATTTTAACTCCATAGCTTTAGGCGTTATCATAAATCCCACCTGCACTATGTTGATAAAGAGGGAAACGAACAGCATAACAATTAGAAACGGAAGCATTATGGAAAACATTATATATGTTATATCCTTAACCAGCTGCGGGAAGGTCGCAAGCGTTATTTCATAGTGGCTTGAAAGGTTTATGAAATGCACAAAGGATGATTTAAATCCGTTTCCCAGATTACCTATTGTAAAGTAGAAAAATATCAGACTTGTAACAAGCAGAAAAGCCGTGTTCAACTCAACCGACTTAGCGACCTGACCCTTTTCTCTGGCATCCTGCCTTTTTTTAGGGGTCGCTTGTTCGGTTTTCTCCTCGTCTTCAGCCATCACCCGACTCCGAGCAAAGAGTATATATGCATAAATACACTGTTGTAATACTTAACCAAAATATATGCTGAAAAGCTGAAAGATACACCGAGTACGAACAACCCTATTCCGATACTCAAAGGAAATGCAACAATCATTATGTTAATTTGAGGCATCGTTCTTGCAATTATGCCGAAAACCACATTTGTTATTAAAAGAGCTATAACAGCCGGTGCCAGAATTTTAAAAGCTACTCCGAACATCATCAATGCAAGTTTATTTAAAACATCAAACACGCTTTGGTTTAATATAAATCCTCCAACAGGCACCATTCTAAAACTGTCAGCCATAGCCCTGATAAATATGTAATGCCCGTCAATTATCAAAAAAATAAGTATGGCAACTATGCTTTCAAACTCAGCCAGTATGGAAATTTGCAGATTTTCCTCAGGGCTTAGAACGTTTGCTATCGAAAAGCCCATCATAAAGCCGACGAGCTGCGCTCCAAGCTCGATTCCAGCCCACAAAAAATGGACACAGAAAGCCAATGCTGCCGATAGAATAACTTCTCTTGTTACGATAACGGCAATATTCATTATGCTAAAGTCCGTTATGTGTATATATTGCTTTACAACAGGATACAAAACCATAGCAAATATCAAAGAAAACGCTATTTTTACCTGCGCCGGTATCGAAGTGGAAGAGAATATCGGTGCAAAAACAATAATGGCTGAAACCCTTAAAAGTATAATAAAGAACGTTAAAAGTGCCGGTAAAGCGGCACTTAGATTGAGCAGTTCAACCATCTATTTTATTATTGACGGTATGGACGAGTAGAGCTGCACCGTGTAATTTACTATAAGTTTTGTCATCCATGGAGCCAAAAAAATCAACGATATGGCAACCGCTATTATTTTCGGAATGAATGTCAGAGTCATCTCCTGAATTTGCGTAACCGCCTGAAAGACACTCACAAAAAGACCTGCGGCAAGGCTTATAACAAGTATGGGCATTGAAAGCAGCAAAGAAACCTCCATAGCGGTTTTACCTAAAGATATAACGGTTGAAATATCCATAACAAACCTCACAAATTAAAGCTTTTAAACAGAGACATAACTACCAGATTCCAGCCGTCTGCCAAAACAAACAAAAGCAGCTTGAAAGGCAAAGAAATCATAACCGGCGGCAGCATCATCATTCCCATACTCATTAGAATGCTCGCCACAACCATATCTATAATCAAAAATGGTATGTAAATCATAAAGCCCATTTCAAAGGCAGTTTTAAGCTCGCTGATAATAAAAGCCGGTATGACCACACCCATAGACAATTCCTGTTCATTCTTTGGGTTTTTGGTTTTTGATACGCGCAAAAACAGAGCCAAATCTTTCTGTCTTGTCTGTTTCAGCATAAACGCTTTAAGCGGCTTTGCAGCATTGTCGTATGCCTGTTGAAGTGTTATTTGATTATTTTGAAGCGGCTTGTATGCGTTGTTATAGACGGCTTTTATTTGGGGTGTCATAATAAAAAAGGTTAAAAACAGGGCTATGCCTATCAATATTTGATTTGGAGGCATCTGTTGAGTGCCGAGTCCCTGCCTTAGTATTGCAAGAACAATAATAATTCTTGTAAATGATGTCATCATAATAAGAATGGAGGGAGCAAGTGCGAGAACTGTCAGGATTACAAGGAGCTTTATAGAATTTGCAACCTGCGGGGCGCTGCCTGCTCCGCCGAGATTTATGTTTATTGACGGACTCGGAACAGTAGCAGATAGAGACGACATATAGCTCGCAAAGACTATAAAAATAACAAGCAGTACAAGTTTAATCGCTGTTTTTATCTTCATCTTCTTTAAGCTCTGTTATAACGTTTATATTTTCACCCACACCCAAAGCAAACACCCTGTTATCTATTTTGGCTATGACAATGGAGCGTTTGTTGTCTATATACAGTCTGTCGATTACGTTTATTCTTCCGCTTTTAAACCTCGAAGATACGTTGAGTTTTTTTAAAAAGTACATAGCAAAAAACATCAAAGCCAAAACTATAAGCAGGCTTCCGAAAGCTTTTAGTGAATAAGCGAGATAGCTTTGGGTTTGTGCCGCAAAACATATTGACGGAATAAATAGAAAAAAGAGAGTAAGCAACCTAATCATTTTACGTTTAGTTCCATTATGTCTTCTTTTGTATAGATACTGATGATTCTTATGGCGAATTTGTTATCCAAAACGATAACCTCGCCCGTGCCGAGCGGCTGATTTTCTATCTCTATGTTTATGTATTCGCCAGCCAATTTATTACTCTTTATTATGTCATCTTTTTTCCATTTGAGAAAATCCCGTATTTTAACCTGTACATCCGCCAAATCAAAGAAGAGCTTTATGGGTATGTCGTAGTACTTCTCAAACTCTTTTTCTTCGCTCATTGTATTATAAATTCCGTAAAGAATATTTTTCTGACAAGATTCCTGTGGAGCGCCTTATTTATCGCTGTTATAAGTTCGTTTTTTAGCTCCTCTTTTCCGCTGACAGACAGCAGGTCATCGGATGTTTTTGCTGAAGTAGTGATTATAATTGCATTTCTAATCACCGCATCTTCCAAAGACATACCTGTTTTTGTCTCTTCCTTTTTTGCTTCTTGGGCTTTCTTTTTTGCCTCAAGCAAAACGAGTTTCAACTTCAGATACCTGTCGCCTCCTGCATCTGCAAGGTTTACGATAATAGGACCGACAACAACCGGTTCTAAGTTTTGTTCGCTGACGGGTTCTTCCTGGGTTTCGGTTTGTTGTGCCTGTTGTGCCTGTTGTTTTGCAGGTGGTTGTTTTTTGCCGCCCAAAACAAACATCTTAACGGCAACACCGACAACAATCAGGACTACAACAGCTATGATAATTATCAGAAGTTTGCCTTTACCCTTTTTTTTCGGTGCTTCTTCTTTATTTTGATCGTCCGCCATAATTCACCTCCGCATATTTTGCTTGTTATCTTACTACCACAAAACTCAAAAAATTGCAAAAAAAGAAGTGCGTTTACTTAGGATATATTTAAACAATCGGCTCTTAGCAACTATTTTTTATTAAAATTCGCTTTTTAAAGGTCGCTTCATCAACTCTTCCACGGCATCTTCAGGATTCTTAGCGTTGTATAAAATCTCGTAAACGCCTTTGGCTATAGGCATATCAACACCGTTTTTTAAAGACCACTCAAAGACGGATTTAACGGTATTAACGCCTTCTGCAACCATCACCATACTATCCAAAACGCGATTAATATCTCTTTTTTTAACTATTTCAATCCCCACTTTTCTGTTTCTGCTTAAATCCCCCGTGCAGGTTAAAACCAAATCTCCAATTCCGGCAAGACCCATAAACGTCTCTTTCTTGGCTTTGAAGTGGAGTCCGAATTTTGTCATCTCGGCAATACCCCTTGTAATCAGGCTTGCTTTTGCATTATGACCTAAATTTAATCCGTCGCTTATTCCCGATGCTAAGGCTATGATGTTTTTCAGCGCACCGCAAATTTCAACGCCTTTTATGTCGTTAGACGTATAAATCCTGAAGTAGCTGTTGTTGAAGAGTTGTTGCAGCATTCTTGCGATATTTTTGTTTGAGGATGCCAAAACCGTGGCACTGGGCAGTTGCCTGGCAACCTCTTTCGCGAAATTAGGACCGCTGATTACGGCAATTTTGTCTTTGTCGATACTCAAAACATCGTTTATTATTTCTGATGGTCTGAAAAATGTATCGTTTTCGATGCCTTTTGATGAACTGACAAAAATATGGTCATCTCTAACATATCCTTTTAAAGCTTCAAGTGATTGCCTTAAATATTTAACCGGAATACTTATAACTATAATATCGCTTTTTTCCACAGCAAAAGACAGACTGTTTGTTAAGTTTAATCTTTTATCAAGCTTTATTGACTTTAAATAAACACTGTTTTCAGACGTTTGCAGCATGGTTTTGTATAGGTCTTTATTTCTGACATAAAGCGTTGTTTCGATGCCGTTTCTTGCAAACATATCCGATAGGGTTGTACCCCAACTCCCAGAGCCTATAACGGAAACTCTATATATTTCTTTCATATATGACCTTCAACCCGAACAGAGTCAAATGCGGTCTGTAGTAGTTTATACTCTCAAGGTACTTATAAAACAAAACGCTCTCTCCGCCGGTTGCAACGACCGTGCATTTTATACCCATCTCTTTCTTGATTTTTTCTATCATACCCTCGATTAAAGACATATAACCGAAAAATAAGCCTGACTGGATGCTGTGTACCGTTGTTTTTCCTATTACACTTTTTGGTTCTTGTATCGGCACTCTCGGCAGTTTGGCTGTCTTTTCCGATAAAGCATCTGCGGATATGTGTATCCCGGGAGATATGGCTCCGCCGATATATTCTCCTTTTTTGCTGATTACATCAAACGTAACGGCAGTTCCAGAATCGATAACTATCAGTGCATCTTTGAACTCTTCATAAGCTCCGACAGCATTGACAATTCTATCGGCTCCAACCTCTTTCGGATTGTTGTACTTTATGGGCATTCCGGTTTTAATTCCCGGACCGACCTCCAAAGCGTTAATATTAAACACAACTTTGACGGCTTTGTGTATTTTTGGTGTGATTTGAGGAACGACAGACGAGATAATCGCTCCTTTGGGTTTATTGTCTATAGAATAGAGATTAAACAGATTGTAGAGATTTATACAATATTCATCCTGGGTCATCTTTAAGTTTGTGCTTAGCCTGAAACTTAAAAATCTATTATCGAGAAACACACCTATAACTATGTTTGTGTTTCCTATATCTACGGCAAGCAGCATATCTACACCAACTTTACCTTTGCTATTCTCTTTTTTCCGACCTTGACAACATACTCTTTATTTTTTGTCAGCATACACGATTCATCCGTCACCTTTTCTGAATCCAAGGAAACGGCGTTGGATTTAATCATTCTTCTTGCCTCAGAGGTTGATTTTACAAAACCTATCTCTTTGAGCAGTTGGCAAATCCAAACTTCACTGTTCGAACAACTGTATTCAATCTCTTTGATGTTTTCCGGCACATCCTTCTTTTTAAACATCTCTTCAAAATATGAAGCTGCCTGTTTGGCAATCTCCTCATTGTAGAATCGTGACGTTATCTCAAAAGCGAGCATTTCTTTGGCTTTTTTCGGATGCAAAGAACCATCTTCAACCTCTTTTTTCATCTTCAGTATGTCTTTCATATCCCTGTCGCTTAAAAGTTCGTAGTATCGCCACATCAGCTCATCGGATATAGACATAACCTTGCCGTACATATCGTTGGGCTCATCTGTTATACCTATGTAGTTTCCCAACGACTTGCTCATTTTGTTCACGCCGTCTAACCCTTCCAAAATAGGCATCATAAGAACACTTTGAGGTCTTTGACCCTCACGTTTCTGCAACTCTCTTCCGACAAGAAGGTTAAATTTTTGGTCTGTTCCTCCAAGTTCAACATCGGCTTTTAGAGCTACCGAATCGTATCCTTGAATCAACGGATAGAGAAATTCGTGTATCGAAATCGGCTTGTTTGAGTGGAATCTTTTTGAAAAATCGTCCCTTTCAAGCATTCTTGCCACAGTCATGCTCGCAGCCAATTTAATTAAATCCTCTGCTGTTAATTTTCCGCACCACTGTGAGTTGTAAACGACTTCTGTTTTATCCTTATCGAGTATTTTAAAAATCTGATTTTTATATGTCTGTGCGTTTTTCTCTATCTCCTGTTTTGTTAAAGCCTTTCTCGTTTCACTTTTTCCTGTAGGGTCTCCAATCATTCCCGTAAAATCGCCTATCAAAAAATAGACGGTGTGACCCAAATCCTGAAACTGTTTGAGTTTTTGTATCAAAACCGTATGTCCCAGATGTAAATCCGGTGCTGTCGGGTCAAAGCCGGCTTTTATTTTTAAGGGTTTGCTGCTTTTTAGAGATTCTTCTATCTTTTCCTTTAACTCTTTTTCTTCTATAAGCTCCGCACAGCCTCTTTTTATAACCTCTATTTGTTTTTCAACCTCTTTTTTTATGTCCATACCTTCTCCTTTTTAACCGCACCTGGAATATCCGCAGTTCCTGCAAACTGCACACCCCTCGACAATTTCAAGCATAGAACCGCATTCGGGACACTCCTCACCCGATAAGACACCCTGCTTTTGATGTTTATCGGAGACTTTATTCATTTGTTGGAAGTGCTCTTTTAAGACCTGTGCAATGGCATCCGGAACCGACTTAATCAAACGTCCGTTGCTCCAAATAGGCTGAGCCCCTGTTATGTTTATCAACGTGTTTATAATGTTTTTCACATCAACGCCGTTTTGAAGCGCTATGGAAATAAGTCTGCCGATTGCTTCCGAAAGCGCAGAAACATCTCCTCCGCTTTTGCCTATATTTGCAAAAACCTCAATGGGCTTGTTGTTGACGGTATTGACGGTAACATATAAGGAGCCTCTTGAGGTTTTAACCTTATCGGTAAAACCTTTAAGCGTAACGTTTCTTATAAATGTTTCTTTTGACGCTTTCTTGCCGTCGTCTTTTGATGCTGTTATCAAAACCTGAACATCCCTTGAGCCGTCTCTATAAACCGTTATACCCTTTAATCCTTTTGCGTATGCGTAGTTGTAAGCCTCTTTCACATCATCAACGGAAGCTGAATTTGGCATATTTATGGTTTTTGAAACGGCATTATCCGTATATTTCTGAAATGCCGCCTGTATGTCTATATGGGATTTATAAGATATATCCATAGCCGTTACAAACACCCTTTTTATATTATCGGGTATTCCGTCAAGGTTTTTCAAACTCCCCCTGTTGTCTATAATTTTTTCTGCAAGCTCGTCAGAATAGATACCGTCCTTTTCCAAAACGTCAAACAGGCGCTCATAGGTGTATGGGAATCTTTTACCGTCCAAAACCTGTTTGTAGTATGCTAAGGAAAATATAGGCTCTATGCCGCTTGAAGCATCGGCAATCATTGAAATCGAGCCTGTAGGAGCTATTGTTGTTGTCGTAGCATTTCTCATAGGAATGCCCTCTTTTGCATAAATGCTGAATTTGTAGTTTGGAAAGTTGCCCCTTTTTTTAGCCAGTTCGCTTGAAGCCTCTTTGGAAGTTTTTTGAATAAATCCCATAACATCTTCGGCTGTTTTAACGGCATCCTCCGAATCATACGGTATGCCCAAATCTATAAGCAAATCCGCAAAACCCATAACACCCAAACCGATTTTTCTGTTTTTCTTTGTTTCCACTTCAATCTTTTTCAATGGGTATTTGTTCATATCTATAACATTGTCGAGGAAGTGAACGGAAAGCTCAACGGCTTTTTTCAGCCCGTCATAGTCAATGCTTGAATCCTTCACAAATTTACCGAGATTTATGGAGCCGAGGTTGCAGGACTCATACGGCAAAAGCGGCTGCTCTCCGCACGGATTCGTAGCTTCAATCTCACCTACCTTACCGGAAAGCGGATGGAGTTTGTTTATTCTGTCTATAAAAACAATTCCGGGCTCTCCGTTTTTGTGTGCTCCTTTTGCTATTTCATCCCATACAAAACTCGCCTTCAGCTTATCAATCACATCACCGTTTCTTGGGTTAATGAGTTCGTACTCTTCGTCATTTTTAAGTGCTTCCAAAAACTTGTCCGTAACTGCCACTGAAATATTAAAATTGTTTATATCTCCCTCTTTTTCTTTGCAGTGTATAAACTCCAAAATATCAGGGTGGTCTATCCTAACCATACCCATATTAGCCCCTCGTCTGACGCCACCCTGTTTTATGGCTTCCGTTGCGCAATCAAACACCTTCATAAAAGAAACAGGACCGCTTGAAACCCCCATCGTTGTTTTGACTATGTCGTTTTTGGGTCTTAATTTTGAAAATGAGAATCCTGTTCCGCCACCTGATTTGTGAATCAACGCAGTGTATTTTACCGTATCGAATATGCTGTCTATAGAGTCATCCACGGGCAAAACAAAGCAAGCGGACAGCTGACCCAACGCCCTTGCCGCATTAACCAAAGTGGGCGTGTTTGGAAGAAATTCCAAGTTTGACATAAGGTTTATAAATTCATCCTTTGTTTGATTAACCTCAGAGTCACCTGCTCCGTAATTTCTATCCGCCTCAGCTATAAACTTAGCAACTCTTTCAATCAATTCTTCAGGAGTTTCGATTACCTCTCCGTTTTTGTCTTTTTGCAGATATCTACTCCTCAAAACAACAAGTGCATTCTCTGATAATTTCACTTTTAACCCCCTATTTTAGATAAAAAGGCATCTCTTACGGCAAAAGACATATAACCGTTATTTATACCTGCCGTAAAAACAATATCATACATATAGCCTATTTTTAAATCCATTTCTCTATCAAAAGAAATCATCCATATATCAGACGTGTTATCCCCTATTAAAAACTTGGGATATTTTTCAAGAACCATTTTTTTATCTTTTATTATTGCATGTTTAACAAAAAACAGGGGTTCGTTGTTCGACTGCCCGAACGGTTCGAGTTGTGATAGCTCCTCCAAAAATTCCCTATTGAAAATCTCCAGCGATACCTCGCAATCTATATCGTAGGATTCGATGAAACTCAATTTTCCGTATCTTTCTTCGATTATTCTATTGATTCTTTCTCTAAAACTGTCTATGTAGTTATTTTTTATGGTTATTCCTACAGCCATCTTATGTCCGCCGAATTTTTCCAGCATATCACCTGCTTCTTTTATGGCTGAAAACAGGTCTATTTCTTGCAGACTCCTTCCGCTTCCTATGCTTACTTTTTCCATTTCGCTGATAATGATTGCCGGTTTGGAGTATTTGTAGGATATGGTGTTTGCCGCTATGCCGATTACTCCTCTGTGCCAACCTTTCCCGGATGCCACGATAACCGACTCGTCCGTATAGTTAATCTTCTTTTCTATATCGGATACGATTTGGGTTTGCAATTTTCTTCTTTCGTTGTTTATTTCGTTTAATCTCTGCGCTATCTCTTCAACCTCAAGTCTGTCTTCTTTCATAAACATATCCACAACCAAAGATGCGTCGTACAGTCTTCCAGCGGCATTTATTCTCGGCGCTATGGAGTAGCTTACATTTCGAGATGTCAGATTTCCGTTTATGCCCGACACTTTTTTCAGTGATTCTATGCCTATGCAAGAATAGTCTTGCGAGGATAATCCGAATCTCACACATACACGATTTTCATCAAGAAGAGGAACTATATCCGCAAGTGTCCCCAATGCAACCAGGTCGAGGTATCTCTTTAGATTCGGCTGATTGTGGTTTTGAAAAAAATTCATAGCCCTTAACCTGTTTCTTAAAGCCATAAGAAGGTTAAAGGCAACGCCTGCGCCCGACAGCTCTTTAAATG
>WGCD01000034.1 GCA_015493995.1 Desulfurellaceae bacterium | reverse complement strand
ATATATAAAAGAGAGATAAAGGGAGCGGCGGTTTTCAGGTATGAGTTTGTGCAAAACGAATCGGGGTGTATGAAAAAAGCAAAGAAGAGGTTTAATATAAACAATATCTTGACAATACCCGTTTGTGATGAAGACGGCACTCTGTTGAGCGTTATAGGATACGGCTACACATCCGAATACCACTTCTCTATTTACGATGTCAAATTTACCGAAATGATAGCAAAAAAACTGACAAACTACATATCCTCAGCAAAAAAGTTCTCCAAATTAAAAAACATTATAACAAAAAGCGAAGAGGAGATTATTAACAGCTTCATTCTCACTATAGAGATGAGAGATGTTTATACGAAGGGACATTCTCAACGTGTGGCATTTTATGCAAAAAGAATAGCTGAAAACTTAAAATTAAAACAAAAATTAACAGAAAAAATATATGTTGCAGGCCTTCTGCACGACATAGGCAAAATAAGCATACCCGATTCGGTTTTACTAAAACCATCAACACTCTCAAAGATAGAGTACGAAATGATAAAATACCACCCCGTCCTATCCTACGAACTGGTCAGCAAATTCAAAAGCTTGGAGGGTTTGCAAAAAATAGCAAAGATGGTGAGGCAGCACCACGAAAGATGCGACGGAGGCGGCTATCCGGACTCACTTATTCAAAAACAGATAACAATAGGAGCAAGAATTATTGCCATAGCTGACGTTTTCGACGCACTGACCACATCAAGACCTTACAGAAATGCGTTTTCACCCAAAAAAGCTGTTGAAATTATGAAAAGTGAGCAAGGGCATCTTGATAACAAAATACTTATGCGTTCTATTGATGTCTTAGTTAACGGCTTTAAAGAAGCCAAAATTTTAGGTAAAAAATCCATAATTCCAAGAGCTTTTGACAGTTATAAAAAGAAATTTGCAGATATTGACCCGATGAGCGGGCTTCTTAAAAGGAGCGCTTTTATTTTTGAGATAGATGAAATGCTGCATCGCGGAATACCTTTTAAGCTATACTTAATAGATATTAAAAGTACGGATTTAATTAATATAAAATACGGAAACGAGTTCGGCGATAAATTAATTATACAAACCGCAGAAGTGCTTTTAGAGCTTAAAAAGTATGATATAAAGGCTCTTTCAAGAATAGGCGGGGATTCGTTTATGTTTGCTGCCGTATATAACGAACAAACGGACAATGTTGAAAAAATAGAGAAGTATTTATCCAACCTTCCAAAACTTGTAAAAAACAGATTCAAGGATATAAAGAATTTTCCTTCAAACCTTAGTTTTACGATTGTTACTACCGACTACACGGAAGGGAAAAACGCAATTGAACTGATTTTTGCAAGCAGAAAACACAAAAAAGAGGCTTGGTCGGCACACAATTTGACGTAGGGGTTAATATATTCTCAGTCTCGGATTTGCTTCTATGGAAGAATAATTAAATGTCGGTGAATGCTTTAACGATGCCGCAAACGCTATCATCAAAGCATTGTCCGTTGTAAGCTCCTTCTTAGGCATAAACAGTTCGATACCGCACTCTTCGGCATTTTTTGCAAACTCCTCACGTAAACGGCTGTTTGCAGACACACCTCCTGAAACAGCAAGCCTCTTTATGCCCGTTTGCAGACAAGCTTCATATGCGCGCTTCCATAAAATATCGACGGCTGCTTTCTGAAAAGAGGCTGCTATATCGGCTTTATCACTTATTGACAGGTAAGATGCGTTATTGACAAGGTTTTTAACAAATGTTTTTGTACCGCTAAAGCTAAAGTTAAGCGTATTTTTACTTTCCATACCCTTAGGAATGTTGTATCTATCAGGATTTCCTGTTTTTGACAATCTGTCAATAACAGGACCCCCCGGATAACCCGCATCCAACAGCCTTGCAACCTTGTCAAACGCCTCTCCAACAGCATCATCAAGGGTTTTACCCAACAATACATACCCACCTACCGATTTTACAAGAAAAATGTGTGTGTGGCCTCCTGAAATTACCAAAGCTACAAAAGGGAAACAAATATCATACTCTATAAACGGCGCAAAAATATGTCCTTCAATGTGGTTAACGGGAGAAATAGGGACTTTATTTGCATAGGCAAGCCCTTTTGCAAAAGAAACCCCGACAAGCAAGGAGGGCAACAACCCCGGACCTACAGTTACGGCAATATCGTCAATATCTTTTAGAGATGCATTCATACGCAGCATTGCCTCTTTTGTCAAATATGCAATATTTTCAATATGCTTTCTTGCTGCAACCTCCGGCATTATGCCGCCATATTTTTTGTGTATTTCGTTTTGAGAGGATATAACGTTTGAGTATGTTGTCTTATCTAAAAAGCAGGAAACAGATGTATCGTCGCAAGACGTATCAAAAGCAAGTATCATTTTATCACATACTCTATATCAACAAGATAGGGTTTAAGCCTTGCAGACATATCCTTTATAGCCCTGTATGTGTTTATATTGCAGTGTCCTATGGCAACAACACTGCTTCTTCGTTTTAACATATCCAAAGCCACTTTCAATTGATGTTTTATATAAACTACGTTTTTTTTATTATCAAGGAACACCCTTCTTCTTGCACACAGCACGTTAAATCTTCTTGCCTCCATGCATCCCAAACTATTTTTCACAGTTGCACTGTCAACAAAAAACAGATGATTTGCCTGAAGAAATTCCATAATATAGGAAAGGTGAGTTTTATCGAGAAGAATCCTTGAACCCATATGGTTATTTAAACCCATGGCTTCGGGTATTATTTTAAACGCCCTGCGCAGTAAAAACATCGTTCTCTTTTTGGAGGTCGTAACATAAATAGCGTTTTTACCGGGGTTATCTTTCGGATAATCGAGCGGCTGAGAGGGCATATGTATCATAACCGTATAGCCCTTTTTATCAAACTCCTTTGCAAGTTTAGGCGTCAACGGGGCATCTGGCAAAAAGGAAAATGCCAAAGGCAGATGTAAAGACATAAACTTGTCGGCTACATAGTTATCATATCCCATATCGTCTATAATTATAGAAAGCTTCTTCTTTAAAATCCATGTTGATGTAGCCGCATGTGCCCCACTGAAGCAAAAAAAGGTGAAAAATAAGGTAAAGACAACGGCTATTTTTTTCGACATACTATATTTTCAGCCTTCACCAACGCCTTAGTCAATTGAACGGCTCTCAACAACTGATAGTCGTTTTTTAACATCTTTTCTATATCCTGCTTGCTGTATTCCGCCTTTGAGCTTTTAGGTCCTATTAAGTGGTGCGCAAGGTCCTGCTCCCTCAATGTATATGTATTTGCTTCTTCTGTTAATTTTGCCTGTTTTACCACAACATCAGGCTCTATACCTATGGCTTGAATGCTTCTGCCGCTCGGTGTGTAGTATTTGGCAGTCGTAAGTCTCAAAGCTGAGCCGTCTGAAAGCGGAATGATAGACTGAACACTGCCCTTGCCGAAGCTCCTTACACCCATTATTATTGCTCTTTTATCGTCTTTTAGGCAGCCTGAGACAATTTCCGCAGCCGATGCTGTTCCTGAGTTTATAAGTACAACTATCGGATATGTTGGCTCGTTGCCGTCGTCATTTGCATAAAAATATTGTGTGTCATCCTTATTGCGCCCCCTTATGGAAACGATAACGCCCTGCTTGACAAATAAATCACTGACCCCAATGGCTTCCTGCAGCAAGCCTCCCGGATTATTCCTTAAATCTATAACAAGACCCTTGATGTTTTTAAGTTTATTGAGTGCATTTTTTACCTCCTGAGTTGTTCCCTGTTGAAATTGAGCTATTCTTAGATATCCTATATTGCCGATTTTTTTATATTTAACACTTTTGACGTGAATAATAGCCCTTGTTATCGTAACGTCAAAAGGCTTTGCCTGTTTTTTTCTTAAAATTGTCAGCGTCACCTTGGTTCCCGGCTTTCCACGCAGTATCTTTACGGCATCCTGAAGACTCATGCCGAGCGTACTTTTTCCGTTAATCTTTATTATCATATCCTTGGATTTCAACCCCGCTTTATATGCCGGAGTATCCTCAATAGGAGCCACAACGGTTAAAACACCGTCTTTTAGTGTTATCTCTATGCCCAATCCGCCGAATTTCCCGGTAGTCACGACCTTGAGCTCTTTGTATTCGTCTTTTGTCATATATGAGGAGTGCGGGTCAAGTGAGCTAACCATTCCTTTAATGGCATTGTCAATCAGCTTGACGTTATTGACCTTATCCACGTAGTTGTTGTCTATAATTGCCATTACCCTCGCAAAAATCTTCAGCTTCTCATACTTATTTATATTCACGGTGTTTGCAAAAGCGGAATTATAACCCACGACAACAAACAACAAGACTACCAATATTTTTTTCATAATTATCTTAAAAACCTCCTGTTCAAAAGTTTTAAAGGATTGATAGCTTCGGCGTGCCTTCTTAGCTCGAAATGCAACCTATCGCTTTGCATTATCCCTATACACTCCTGCGTTTTCACACTCTCTCCCACTGTCACTTTCGGCTTTACGCCGCCGTAAACGGTGTAGTAACCGTTTAGATGGTTGATTATAATCACCCCTCCGTAGCCTGCAAGATTACCGACATAATCAACCCTGCCGAGATAAACAGCCCTGACGCATCGACCTTTTGCAGCCTTAATATCAATTCCGTCGTTGCGTGTTGTAACCCTGGTTAGAGTATCATATTTTTTTCCAAAAGTGTCAACAATTTTTCCTGCAACGGGCGGCTTCAACAACCCTTTAAAGCTTCTTTTTAAGCTATAGGCTGTAATTCCGCTCGTTCCCGGCATAGTCACTATTTTTGGCTTTGCTTTATTTTTACTGCGTTTTAGTTTTGCAGCCCTTCTTCTTGCTGCTTCCATAGCCCTTTTTTGTTCCTGCTTGATGATATTTTTTAAAATGCCCTGCAACCTGTCCTGCTCCAAACTAAGCTGTTTTATCTGTTTTAAGTAGCTCTTCCTTTTTTTCAAAGACTCTTTTGTTAAAAACGATAGCTTTCTAACCTGACTTTTTAGGGTATTTTGCTGCGCCTGAATTTTATCTAAAATTTTCTTTTTTCTTTCTATGTACTGTTTCAGCTTATCCAATCTGCTTTTTAAATAAAGTCTTCGAGATACATACCTTTTAATCTTATTTTGCATATATTTAATTATAAAAGAGTTCATATACTCATACCAGACGCCTTTTTTATAGTAACCGCTTGTCATGGAATATTTGTAGTATTCGTCAAATTCTCTGTAAAGTTCATTTTTTTGAGTTGTCAGTTGTTTGCTTATCGAACCTATGTCAACCTTTAAATTCTCTATTTTTTTGTTAAGCGCAGAAAGTCCCTGTTTGTTTTTATTTATCTTTTTTTTCAAAACAGCTATGTCTTTCTTTGTTTTTTTAGTTTGTTTAATCAGTTTAACATATTGAGCTCTGAATTTTAG
>WGCD01000033.1 GCA_015493995.1 Desulfurellaceae bacterium | reverse complement strand
TATAAGAGACAGGCTTTTGATGCAGACGCCAAAACTAACACTCGCCAAACCACCTTTTAAATTGCGTTCTAACGGCTCTTCTGTAAAACTCAATTTTATCCTTTAGACCTTTGCTGCCCGTTAAAAATTCCAGTATTTCAAAATCGTCTATCTTGGAGTTGTTTAGGTGAAGCCTGTGAATATTTAGCAAAGTCGTATAAAAAAAATAAGCCTCCCTTAAAATATCTGTGTCTATTAAATGCAAACCCTTTGCTTCTTCCAAAAGATTTAATGTCGAAACTCCAAGTTTTATGCACCCCTTTTCAAAACAAACGGACTGTGCCAAAAATTCTATGTCGTTGATACCGCCGTCAAAACTCTTTATATCGTAGGATTTACCTTTATAGTGTTCAATTTTCTTTTTCATATCTAAAATTTCACACTTGCTCGGGCTGTTCGATGTAATAAACTTCTTATAAATACCCCCAACAGTGCCGCTTTCAAATCCGCAATAAATAACTTCGGACTTTTGAGCCGCCTGTTTCTCCCAACCCCAGGCGCTGTTTGTAAAGTAATGTTTAAGATAATTCACATCACAAACCAAAGAGCCTTTATCGCCGTAAGGTCTCAATCTCAAATCAACCTCATACAGACTTCTCAACTCCTTAACAATGTTCTGAACTTCTGTGATGTGGGCAAATGCATCGTCCAATGAAATAAATACCAAATCAAGGTCGCTGCCTATAAATAACTCTCCTGTTGCCAGTTTTCCATAACCTACAATGCAAAGTTTGGAGTTTTTATCGTATTTTCTGGCAACAAAGTTAATTAATCCTTTTGTAAAGCGGCTGAATACATCCGGCATATAATCAAAAACATTTAAAAGCAGGTTAAAAGTATCAATCAACCTGGCTTTCTCAAACTCTAGCCTGTCAAATGTTTTAAATTCCAACTCTATATCAGAGGCAAAGTATTCAAACACCTCTTCATTTTTAGCCAACAGACCGCCTAGCCCGACAGAGAGCATTTTTAACAAAACATCAAACATCTTTTTATCTTCAAACATAAGTAAGGTGTATGTCGGGTTAACCGCAGAAAACCCCTTGATGCACTCTTCAAATATATCTTTTATGACAAACTTAAATGAGTAGTCGAAAATTTCCTCTATTATTACCCTTTTTATATCCTTTGCCAAAAACTTTTTCACAACCTCTTTAATCAACACAGCTATATATTCTGCGTTCTTTAAGTTATGCTCTTTTAAAAAGCCCTCCAAGTCGTCAACAGTACCAAAAACTGGTATTTTACGGTCTCTGATAAAAATATCGTTAAAAATAGTGTGAACCCTATCCGTATCTGATTTGTACCTGCTTAAAAGTTCTTCAACACTCATAGATAACTTTTTAGCCAATTTTTTTAAAGAGTCATAGTCCGTAGGTAAATTTTGTGTTTGCTGCTCGTTTAAAAGTTGTATCTTGTGCTCTATTCTCCTTAAAAACAAATATGTATCTTGTAAAAAGTTTGCAATCGAGCCTTCGAGCAGATTCAATTTATTCAGTATATCTAAAGCATCGACAGTGTTTATGTGTTCCAACTCAGGAGTTCTTCCTCCATATACAAGTTGAAAATAGTTTACTATAAATTCTATCTCTCTTATTCCGCCAACGCCCTTTTTTACATCAACCTTTTCCGGACAAATAAGGTCGCTTTGAAGGTTTTTTGAGGAGTATTTTTTTATCTTGAACATCAATGAGCGTATCTCCATTATGTATTCTATATCAAGAGATTTTTTATAAACAAAAGGTTTAATCATCTTCAAAAACTCAAATCCAAGCTGTTTGTCTCCGGCAACAGGATAGGCTTTTGTTAAAGCCATTCTCTCCCACATTTGACCGAATGTGGAGTAGTAATCTTCATATTCTTCTATTGTTAAAGACAGCGCTGCCGTTTTTCCACCCGGCCTCAGCCTCATATCAACCCTATAGACAAATCCACCCTCTTTATTATCGTTCAAAACGGAAATTAAAGTCCTTGACAGCCTGTTGTAATATTCTATTTCTGACTCATCCTTATGAACAAAAAGCAGATCTATATCCGATGAAAAGTTCAGCTCAAAATTACCGAGCTTCCCCATACCTATAATGCTAAAACCATCTTCTTTAATTCTTTTGTATTTACCCTTCAGCCTCTCTTTGGCACAAAAAAGCGCTGCTTCTATTAAAGCTGATGCGAGATGTGAAAGTTCTTTCATAATCGTTACAAAATCGGCGGCACCTACTATTTCTCTTGTTGCTATTCTTAAATATTCACTCTTTCTGTACTGCCTTAGATAGTAGTCACGCCTGTCGAAATTGTCGATTTTTGAAATCAAATTAAAAACTTCTTTATAAAAATTTTCCTTTTGTTTGGTATTTGCCAAAGTATCGTTTTCTATAAGCCAAAAGAGCTTTTGAGGATTGTTTATCAGATAAGAAGAAAGTGTATTGGATTGAGAAAAGATACCAAAAAGAATTTCTCCAACAACTTCAAAGGATGAAATCAATTCAAAAACGGTTGATTTTGCTGTCGAATTAACTACAAAATCCTCAAAATAAGAAAAAGCCATATCAGCATCCGCACAACGTGCAAGATGTCTCGATATGGCGTTTAAGGCATAGTCAAGTTCCCTGAACAACCCATACTTTGAGGTCAGGCGTAAAACGGTTCGATAAGCCCTGTTTCTGTCTGAAAAGACAGATAAAAAGCTAATTAAATCGATTCTTAGCCACCCCTCAAGTTCTTCATATCAAATTCAACTTTTTGTTTAAATCTGTCGGC
>WGCD01000032.1 GCA_015493995.1 Desulfurellaceae bacterium | reverse complement strand
CTATACCGGCAATGAAAATAAAAAACAGATGTAAATTGTCCATAAATTCATTCTATAAAATAAGCTTAAAAATGGAAATGTTTTATTTTGTTAGCCTCGGAGGGCTTTGCAGGTTATCAAGTTTAAAATACAAAAATCTTCTTATTAACGGCAGATGGTTGATTTTTATAAGTAAATAAGTTATAATTAGCAGTCTTTATTGAATGTCTAACTTTTAAACAATTAAACGGTGGGCGGATGATAGAAGAAAAGGATGTTTTGGAGATACAAAGGGAGATTCTAAAAAGCGCAAATAAAAACAACACCTTGCTTCTTCCCAGCACATATAAAAAAATGTTTATAAAAATAGCCAAGCAGAAAGGCTTTAGCGAAGACGATTGTTTAAAAGCCGACAAGGAGCTTGCTTTTGAACGCTTGGCATATAAGGTGTCCGTTATGAAGGATGAGAAAATGAGGGATATTTCAGTTAAGATTAACGACACCAAAGAAAACCTCATTGTAAATCTTGACGGTGAAGCAAGCCAGATAGAAGAGTCAGTTAAAAGTATTAAAAACGATGTGGACGGCAATAAAAAAGAGCTAAAAAGCAGGCTTGATTCCTTTATCAATAAATATTCCCACCTTATGAACACCATTCACAACATAAGAACTAATATAGAGGATATTGAAGACTCCATAAAACACGCAACCGAGATGAGCATACAAGATCCGATAACGCTTCTTGGTAACTGCAAGTATTTCGAGATGTCGTTTGAGGGCGAGCTGTATATGCTTAAAAGATATAAAATCCCGGCATCTTTAATGTTGATTAGGATGAAAAATTTAGGTCAGGTCAAAGATAAATACGGTGTTTCGGTTGAGCGTTCCGTTATAAAAAATCTTGCTAAAATTATCTATGAAAACATACGCTCGAGTGATATGCTTTTTAGGTGTGATAACGGGGATTTCAGGATATTGATGCACAATACTGATGAAGAAAAGGCGCAAATATTTGCTCAAAAAATAAAATACCTGATAGGTAGAGTGGTGTTCCAAAAAAACGACGATAGATTCAAGATAAATGTTCTGCAGGGAACGAGCCAGATAAGAGAAAACGACACCATTGACAATGTTCTTATGAGAATGGTGTTGAAGGGATAGATTAGACTTTAAAGTTAAAAGTCAACCGTTTAAAATTTCTATAAACACATCTTCCAAGTCTTTCTTAATCGGCTCTATATCAATAATTTCTATTCTTTTATCCTTTAAAAGCTCCAGGGTGTTTATTAAGTTTCCTTTGTCGCAATCTATTCTATACAGGTTTTTCGATATCTCTTTCTCGCCCATATCAAGACCTGTGCCGCTTGCGTTTTTTACAACTATTTCAAACCCCGAGGTCGTTAAATATTTAATTTCAACCTCGTTAAAGTCCTTAACAACTTTTCCGTCTTTGACTATGACAACCCTTGAGCAGATATCCTCTATGTCGGGAATGATGTGAGATGAGAAAAAAATCGTAACCCCTTGTCTGTTAAGCTCCTTCATCTTTTTTTTGAATATCATTCTACCGATAGGGTCAAGCCCGCTCATAGGCTCATCGAGAATAAGAATATCCGGTTTATGAATCAATGCTGCTGCAAAACCTATCCTTTGTATCATACCCTTGCTGTATTTTCTTAAAGGAACCTTGGCGGAATCTTCAAGACCGAACTCCTCAAGGAGTTTATAAGCCTGCGTTTTTGCATCTTTATATCCGAACATAGATGCCGAAAACAGAAGCATATCCAGACCTGTAAGCGTATCGTAGTATTGAGGGTTTTCAGGCATAAAGCCTATATCTGCTCTTGCTTTATGATTTGTTGAGGGTATGCCGTTTATATAGGCACTGCCGCTGTCTGCTCTAACCAAATCCGTGATGATTTTTATCGTTGTACTCTTGCCTGCGCCGTTTGGACCTAAAAATCCGAAAATTTCGCCCCTGTTTACGTTAAAGGTCATACCGTCCAAGGCTTTTACCTGTTTGAGCTTCAATTTAAACGTTTTTTTGAGATTATCTACCTTTATTGCTTCCATTTTTCACATCCTTCTTTTTAAAAGCTAGATTGCTTGTGGTTTTAACCCTGCCGTTTTTGTCTATGTAAAATCTTCCGCCGTACGGGTCTTTGGGTATTTTTTTCAACAATCCGTCTTTAACAAGTTCTTTTATTGATTTGGGAGGTTTTGAGTTCATTTTTTTGTATTTTTCAACGGCTTGTTGTATTTCGTATATGTCTTCGAGGGCTTCTAATCTTGTTTCATATACTTTTTTTATACTTCCCTTCCTTGTCATTTTAATCATAGCTTTCAGGTATGCAATGCCAAGTCTTGTGCGGCCTCCTTCATAGAAATACCTTGCAGCCAAATCTGTAAATAGAGGGGAGTGTGAAATAGCCGAAGCCCTTTTGTAGTAAACGGCTGCATCCTTGTAGTCCTTTAAGAAGTATGCGTAATTGAATCCTATAAAAAACGGGATTTTGAAATCCCAAGTTCTGTATTTCATAACGTATTTGAGCAGAGCGTTCACATCTTTTGCATGTCCTATCCACGAAAATGCGGCTTGAGCGAAGTAGTAGGCATCCTCATTGTAGGGATTTAGTAAAATGGCTGTCTCTATGGTTGTGTAAAGATTGTAAAATTCCACCTCATTATATTGTCCTTTGGATATTTTATCGGCTTTGCCGCCGTAGTAAATGATTGATTTAAAAGACAGATAATCTCCGACAAACCAACGAAACTCACCCAAAACAGCCCTATAAAATTTACCGTGCGGTGTGTAGCCGAGTTTTTCAAATAGGGGTCTGTTTCTCATATCCTTTTCAAAATTAGGAAAAAATAAAATAAATGCAATTGAGAATATAATCGTTAAAACGATAGGACTTTTTTTCATAACGCTTTTTTAAGAAAAGTCTCTTTTGTTAAATACTGCCACACCGAGCGACAAAACAATACCAAGATACAAGAAGAAATAAATAGAAGTAAACTCTATTGATTTGTAGTGCAACGGCAGAGCATAGGTTGCATAGGCAACTAAATCAAACGACGAGAAATTAGGCAATATATAATAGACGATTTTTGCCGCAAGTTTGGTTAAATGCGACAGTTCTGATGAACCTTTCATTATGTAGTCGTATATGCCCTGTGAGGCGTTTCCAGCAATAAAAACCGCTATGGATGAAAAAACAGGCGTAAAAAACGACGTTGAAAACGAAGCGAATAAGAAGATAAAGCCAAGAAGAAGGGAGTATTTCAAAAATTCCATCACAAAAGCAAGGAATATGTTAAACCAAACAATCGGCAGGGATGATTTGTAAAACGATGCCGTTATCTTTATCACTATCGCCGAAACTGCAAAGTTAACGATACTTATAAAAAATAGTACCAGAACCAGTGCAAAAAATTTGGAGAGGTAGTAGCTTGTTCTTGTTATCGGATAGCTCAAAACGGTAAAGGTGTATTTTCTTTCTATATCCCGCCAGATGACAAGTGTGCCCCCGAACAGCGTCATCAAAAGGAGGATAAACGAATTGAGCGTCAAAGACATAGTTATAGATATTTCCTGCAGCTGCCTCATAGAGAAGTAACTGAAAACGGGTACGGAGGCAAAAAGCAGAACAAGCGATGTCAGAACAAGGAAAATTCTATCAAAGATAAGGTGCTTAATCGTTAACCTAATCAATACCATAGCTTTAATTTACCATAAAATAACGGTAGAAATCAAGTTATGCCTTTATCAGTTTTGATATGTGGTCTGCAGTGTATAAATCAAATGCAGCATTTCCGACCGACTTGAAAATAGTGTTTTTATTTCTGTAGGAGGCGGCTGTATTTTCAGACAGATTTCCCATTTCCATGATGTCCTTTTTGTTTATCAATCCTTTCGACAACGGAACTGTTATGTCCGCACTCTCTTTTATGCAGGATTCCTTGTGATCGGTAAATACGGCAAATTTTTCATAAATCTTTTCGTCAATCTCCTGCATATCTTTTTTAAATGAGCCTATTGCGCTTATGTGTACGCCCTGCTTGAGTTTAACGTCTTTTAAATAAAAAAGCGGTGTTTTCGTGTTTGTGGCGGCAATAATTATATCACTTTCTTCAAGATAAGACAGGCTATCTGCAAGCTGTATTTTTGCTTTAATTTTATCTTTTAGGTTACTACATAGCTCTTCGGCTTTTGCTTTTGTTCTGTAGTAAATATAGACATTCTTTATGTCTCTTATGCCGCAGGTTGCAATTATTTGTGTATATGCCTGGGTTGAGGAGCCAAAAATCGAAATAGTTTGTGACTCTTTTTTCGATAAAATATCTATGGAAGCAGAACTAATTGCAGCTGTTCTTACAGCCGTCAATGCTGCTGCATCAAACATAAACTCAACAATCCCCGTTTTGGCATCTGCAAGTGTTAAAACTCCGTTTATTGACGGTATGCCCAGTTTTTTGTTCTGCTCGCAAACACCCACGTATTTGCAGGCAACCCTGTTTAACCTTTCCGAAAATACCGGCATAAAAAGATATGTTGCATTTAAAACATTTGCATTTATATGTATCCTTTGCGGAACGGTTACTCTATCGTTGCTTAAATCAAAAAGAGAGCGCTTGGCAACCTCAACAAGCTGCTTATAATCCGCCAGAGAGTATATTGTATTGCCCTCGATAAATTTCACAGCCTACCTCATAAAAAATCCATATCTCAGACTGTCTTCATCGTTTATGACAAATTCCGATTTTCCGGTTATAAATGCTTTCCCTTCAACAAAAGGAATAACAGCATCGTATTCATTAAATTTAACGGTTTTCACAACCCCGCCTTTGAATTTTGTGCCTATTATACTCTCTATCTCTATTTTGTCGTTTGCAGAAATTTCTCCTTTTGCAAAATGAAGCGCAACTCTTCCGCTAACGCCCGTGCCTGTGGAGCTTCTGTCAACTTCTCCGTCTGCAAATATGCAAACGTTTTTACTTTTTCTAATTTTGCCGTCTGTGAAGATGGTGCCGTATAGAAAGCTCAAGTCATCTTCAATCGGGTGTTTTATTTCAAAATTGTCACATACGGCTTTCTTTATTTTCATACCTACGTCTATGAGCTTTCTTACGTTACTTGTATCAAGGGTTAAATTCAGCCTGTTTGCATCAATATAAGCGTAGAACGCTCCGCCAAAGGCAATGTCAAACACTACCTCACCCACGCCGTCAACATAAACCTTTTTGTTTTTCATATAAACAAAAGACGGCACGTTGTAGAAATATGTTCTTATCAGCTCATTATCGTGAAATTCGGCATAAGCTTCAACGATTCCTGCAGGCGTGTCTATTCTCATCTTGGTTACGGGTTTTGTCAGCTTGATAAGGTTACACGAGACAACAAGTTTGATTATCCCTAAAATACCGTGTCCGCACATAGTGCTGTATCCTTCATTGTGCATAAATATCACACCGAAATCGGAATCCTTGTTGTATGGTTTTGTCAATATAGCTCCGTACATATCTGTGTGTCCTCTCGGCTCCAACATAAGGGCTGTTCTGATGTGGTCATATTTGTTTTTCATCTTTCTTCTGAATTCCAAAACAGAGTCAGCTTCAATATTGTCAATTCCGTCGTATATAACCCTCAAAGGCTCTCCGGCTGTGTGCAAATCCAGGGTTTTTATGACTAAATTATTATTATTTTTTATGCTGCAGCTGTCTATTTTATCGGTTTGCCACATAACGCCTCCTATAGACTTTCGTGTTCTGTTCTTTTTATTATCTCATTTTGCAGCTGCTCATTTAAATGGTTAAAATAGTCGCTGTATCCTGCCACCCTGACAATCAGGTCTCCGTAGTTTTCCGGGTGTTTTTGTGCGTCTCTTAAAGTCTCGGCATCAACAACGTTGAATTGTATATGATGCCCGTCGAGTTTAAAATATACCCTGACAAGTTTGCAAACCGCATCGATACCCTTTTCGTCTTTCAGTAAATCGGGTGTGAATTTCATATTGAGAAGCGTTCCGCCTGTTTTTATATGGTCCATTTTGGATGCCGATTTTATAACGGCTGTCGGTCCGTTTCTATCCACGCCTTGAACCGGTGAGATTCCCTCGGAAATTGGTTCAAAAGCCGTCCTTCCGTCTGCCGTTGCGCCGAGAACAGAGCCGAAATAGATATGAACCGTTGTGGGAAGCATATTTATCCTAAACTGCCCGCCTCTGTAGGTTTTTCTTCCGTCGATATAGCTGAAAAACTCCTCAAACACCTCTTTCATTATGCTGTCTGCATAATCATCGTCATTTCCGTATTTGTGCGTTTTGTTCAAAAGTATTTTTCTCTCTTTTTCAAACCCCTTGAAGTTTTTGTTGAGCATATCCTTAAACTGTTTCTTTGTGAAGATTCCCTCTTCAAATACGGTTTGCTTGATTGCTGCAAGCGAGTCCGTTATTGTACCGGTTCCTACACCCTGAATATAGGATGAGTTGTATCTCGCACCGCCGTTATAGTAATCTTTGCCCTTTTTGATGCAGTCGTCAATTAGTATCGACAAAAACGGCGCAGGCATATTTTTGGCATAAATCCTTTCTATTATGCGATTGGCTTTTATCTTTATGTCTATGAAGTAGTGCAGCTGCTTTTTGAAGGCTGCAAAAAACTCGTCAAACGTTTCAAAACTCTCAAACTCACCCGTTTTTAAACCTATCTGTTTGCCGCTTAACGGGTCTTTGCCGTTATTTATTGTTATTTCAAGCACTTTTGGAATATTGAAATAGCCCGTCAGCGTGTAGTTTTCCTTGCCGAATGCCCCGGATTCGACACATCCGCTTGTGCCTCCGCATCTGGCATCTACAATATCCTTGCCCTGCCTCAATAACTCCTGAACAACCGCATCGGAGTTGAAAATAGAGGGCTGCCCGAAGCTTGTTTTGAGTATATCAACAGCCCTTTTAATAAATTTGTCCGGGTTTTTCTTGCTGAGATGGATTGAGGCGTTCGGCTGAACAAGCCTCATCTCGTCAATTACATCTAACAGAAGATAGCTCAACTCATTTACGTTGTTTGAACCGTCTTCTTTGACACCGCCGATGTTTATTTGGGCAAAATCCGTATAGGTTGAGCTTTCTTGAGCCGTCACACCGACTTTGGGCGGGGCAGGGTGGTTATGGAATTTAACCCACAAAGCCTCAAGCAGCTCTTTTGCTTGGTCTTTTGTTAGTCTTCCTTGTTCCATATCGTTTTTGTAAAACGGATATAAATGTTTATCCAATTTACCCGGCGAAAATGAATCCCACCCGTTTAGCTCGGTTATAACGCCAAGATGAATAAACCAGTAGTATTGAAGCGCCTCATAAAAAGTCCTCGGAGCATTTGCAGGAACATATTCGCAAATCTCGGCTATTTTTAAAAGCTCCTGTTTTCTTTTTGTATTTTTTTCCGCTTTTGCAAGCCTTTTAGCCTCATTTGCATATCTTTTTGCAAATTTGATTATTGCTTTTGCAGCTATCTTCATCGCTTCAAGCTCCTCTTTTTTATCCATAAAATCCCTGTCGTTTTCCTCATCAAGCCCATTGATAGCCTTATCAATATCCTTTATAAAATCAAGCATTCCTTTTTTGTATATCTTGCCGTCCAAAACGGTGTGACCCGGTGCTCGCTGCTCCATAAACTCGGTAAACACGCCGGCTTGAAATGCATTGACCCACTTTTTGTCAACCTCTTTAAAAATCATTTCTCGAATAGTTTTACCGCTCCAAAACGGTATGATTTCCTTTTCATAGACATCAAAAACACCTTCTGAAACCTTGTAGGAAACCTTCTCTCTGTCGTTCAACACCTTCAAGTCATCAAGCGAGTGGAGGGTTATTTCGGGATATGTCGGTGTTGCTTTGGGTTTTTCGCCCCTTTCACCTACTATAAGCTCGCCCTCATTTATAGTTATCTTTTTATTTTTCAGAATATATTCAAACGCTCTGGCTCTTTTAATCGGTAAGGACTCCTCTTTTGTTGTTTTGTAAAACTCCGTTAGCAGTTTTGCCCTTTCTGCCGATATGGATTCAACAGCTTCTACACTCTGTTTTCTCAAACGCTTTATTCTCTCGTTCATCCCTCTTTCCTGTTTTACTGTGTGCATATAATCAACCACCTTACAGCTTACATCCTTGCTCATTTTCAACCTCCTATATTCACTTGAAAGCCCGCCAGTTGAAACTCTTTTTTTAATTTTTCCATTTCATTATCCTTAGGTTTTGCAATATTGCCGAGCAGATATGGCATTTTCAATCTTTTGTATTTATCTGTCATCATATTGTGAAACGGCAGCAAATCGACACTAACGATATTTTTCAGTTTAAGCAAGAAGTCAATAGTCTTTTCGATATTCTCATTATCGTCGTTTATTGTCGAAATAACGGGGATTCTAACGGCTGTTTTCGCACCGTTTTTATCGAGGCTTTCTAAGTTGTCTAAAATTATTTTGTTGTTAACCCCCGTGTATGCCTTGTGCTTTTTTGAATCCATAATTTTTAAGTCGTAAAGAAACAAAGAAACGTATTCTATGCTTGATAAGAGCTTGTCTTTTGAGGTATATCCCGATGTATCCAGCGCAATATTCAGCTGTTCATTGTGCAGCAGGCTTAAAATTTCTATCAAAAAATCGTACTGCACAAACGGCTCTCCGCCGGATATGGTTACACCGCCGCCATCTTCAAAAAATAGTTCGTCTTTTAAAATTTCACTTACCAACTCTTTTGCTTCATACTCTTTGCCGATCATTTCTATGGCGTTTGTAGGGCAAACCTTTACGCATTCACCGCAAAGCGAGCACAATTTGGTTGAAATTTCAATTTTTTTGTCTGAATCTACATTTATGGCATTGAATTTGCAGGAGTCAACACAGCTGAAGCAGCTTATGCATCTGTTCTCATACCAGACCATTAGAGGTTCTAACTGCTGGCTTTCGGGGTTGTGGCACCACAAGCAGCGCAGCGGGCAGCCCTTTAAAAAAACGGTTGTTCTAAGCCCTTCTCCGTCGTGTATGGAGTATCGTTTAATATCAAACACAATGCCCTTCATTTCTTGTCCTTTGAATAATAAAGCTCAATATATTGTCTTTGAACCTCAAACGACCAGTGGACGTCTTTGATAAAATCACCGGCTTGAGCAAATTTTTCACCCCTCAAAAGGGATATGAGTTTATCGTGTTCTTTGGTTGAATTTTTCTCCCATTGAGCAACATACTCCTTGTTTGGCGGAAAGTCATACAGCCTTTGTTTGAGCTTGCTAAGTGTTTCTTTTAAGGGCTCATTTGAGGATAAGTTTAAGTATGTGTTGTGAAAATCGAGATTGTTTTTGTAGTATTCTTCAAAATTATCTCTATCAAGCGCTTTTTTCATATTTTCATTGAACAAGACCATTTTTTGCAGGTGATTTTCGTTAAAAATACCGCCAAGAGACGATAAAACAGAGCACTCCAAAGCACCTATTATTTCATAGATATTTTTTATATCATCCAAAGTAAGTTCGTTGACAATAATGCCGCGTCTTGGAAAGATTTTTACAAAACCGTCGGCTTCTAACTTTAAGAGGGCGTCTCTTAAAGGCGTTTTGCTGACGCCGAGCTTTTTGCTTATGTCGTAAATATCTATAAAACCGCCCCTTTTTATTCTGTTGCTGCTTATCTCTTGTTTTAAGTATTCATATACCTGTTCTCTCAACGATTTTGTCAGTATGGCACTCATTTTTTCACCTCTGATATCTAATATATCAGATATCAACCGAACAGTCAATCGAAAAAATACACGATATTAAAAATAAAACACCTCTGAGTCACACTCATATTGGGATAAGCAGAAGAAACAATCCAGAGCGAAGCGTAAGCTTATAGGAAGGGTCGATAAAACTACCGGTAAGATTGTTCCGACAGACGGAAGAGGTAAAAAAAGAAAAGACAAAAGTGCCGATAAGGATATGTCT
>WGCD01000031.1 GCA_015493995.1 Desulfurellaceae bacterium | reverse complement strand
CTCTTATCTAAAGAGATTGCCAAAAAAGCAAATGTGCCCGTGATAGAAGGCTCGAATAAGAATATGGATTCTTTGGACGAAGCCATTGAAACAGCAAATAAAATAGGATACCCGGTTATGTTAAAAGCGACTGCCGGAGGCGGAGGAAGAGGTATAAGAATAGTTGAAAACGATAAGGATGTACGTGATAATTTTGAGTCTGTTAAACGTGAGGCTCTGAAATCTTTCGGGAAAGACGAAATTATAATAGAAAAATATATCAAATCGCCCAAACATATTGAAGTTCAGATACTTGCCGATAATCACGGCAGTGTAGTACATTTGTACGAAAGAGACTGCTCTATTCAAAGAAGGCATCAAAAAATGATAGAGGTGGCTCCATCAATTAATATAAAAAATGAGACACTTGAAAAGCTGTATGAAGATGCGGTAAAAGTCGCCAGAAGAGCCGGTATAGTTAGCGTTGCTACTATTGAGTTTCTTGTTGATAGCGACCAAAACCACTATTTTCTTGAGGTTAATCCGAGAATTCAGGTTGAACATACCGTTACGGAAATGATTACGGGTATAGATTTGGTTCAAAGTCAAATACTGATAGCTCAAGGGGAAAGCCTTGAAGAGATAGGTATTTTATCGCAAGAAAGCATAACAAAAAGAGGATATTCAATTCAGTGCAGAATTACAACCGAAGACCCTCAAAATGATTTTATGCCGGATGTGGGCGAGATAAAAGCCTACAGGTCTCCTGCAGGTTTTGGAGTAAGACTCGATGCCGGCAATGCTTATGCAAATGCCAAGATAACGCCATACTACGATTCCCTGCTCGTTAAGGTTTCAACGTGGGCTTTGAATTTTAAGGATGCGGCTTCGAAAATGACCAGAGTCTTGAAGGAGTTTAGAATAAGAGGACCAAAAACCAATCTTCAATTTTTGGAAAATGTTGTGACCCACGAAAAATTTAGTAACGGCAGTTTCGATACGACATTTATCGATGCGACAAAAGAGTTGTTTGTTATGAGAAAAAGAAGAGACAGGGCAACGAAGGCTCTCAAATTTTTGGCAAACAACATAGTGAACAACCCTTCAAAAGCAACCATCCCTTTGGGTACTGTTTTGCCTACTATCCCGAGATATAGGGAGAAGTTCGGAACAAAAATACCTGCCGGCACAAGAGATATACTTCTAAGAAGGGGTGTTGAAGGGGTTATAAACTATATAAAACAGTCAAAAGAGGTGTTAATAACCGACACGACTTTAAGAGATGCTCACCAATCGCTTCTTGCAACGAGAATGAGGACATTTGATATGCTCAATATAGCTGATATTTATGCATATCATTTGAACAATCTTTTTTCCATAGAAATGTGGGGCGGTGCCACATTCGATGTTGCTTATAGATTCTTGAAAGAATCACCCTGGGAAAGATTAAGGAAACTGAAAGAGAGAATACCGAATATCCTTTTTCAGATGCTTTTGAGAGCATCAAACACGGTTGGATATACAAATTACCCGGATAATGTTGTTAGAGAGTTTATACATTTGGCAGCACAAAACGGTATTGACGTATTTAGGATATTTGACTGTTTCAACTGGATTGACCAATTGAAACCGGCTATGGAGGAGGTTAAGAAAAACGGGAAAATCTGTGAGGCTGCCATTAGCTACACAGGCGATATTCTTGATAAAAGCAGAACGAAATATACGCTTGAATACTACATAAATCTTGCACGGGGGCTTAAAGAGGCTGGGGCTGATATAATTGCGATTAAAGATATGGCAGGACTTGTTAAGCCCTATGCTGCCAAAGTTTTGGTTGGAGAAATTAAAAGGGAGACGGGATTGCCGGTTCATTTTCACACGCACGATACCAGCGGAAACGGTGAAGCGAGCGTTTTAATGGCTATTGAGGGTGGTGCAAATATTGTTGATTTGGCTATGAGTTCTATGTCGTCTCTGACAAGCCAGCCGAGCCTAAATTCCATTGTTGCCGCATTAAAACAGACCGATAAAGCCTCATTGTTAAATGAAGAAAAAGCTCAGGAAGCATCCAACTATTTCGATAGGATTAGAAGATACTATTTTCCGTTTGAAAGCGGATTAAAGTCTCCGACAGCAGAGGTATATACGCACGAAATACCAGGAGGTCAGTATTCAAACCTTATAGTTCAGGTTGAGGCGCTCGGTTTGATAGATAAATGGGAAGAAATCAGGAAAATGTATGCTGAGGTTAATAAACTGCTCGGTGATTTGATAAAAGTCACCCCCTCATCAAAGGTTGCAGGCGACCTTGCATTGTTTTTGGTTCAGAACAACATAAAACCGCAAGAATTATTGGAAAAGGGTGAGACGCTCTCTTTCCCTGATTCCGTGGTCAGCTTTTTTAAGGGTATGTTGGGACGACCATACGGAGGATTTGAAAAAGAGCTGCAGAAGATTGTGCTAAAAGACGAAAAACCGCTGGATGTAAGACCGGGTTCAATGCTTGAGGATTATAATTTTGATAAAGCCAAAGAAGAACTTGAGAATGAATTCAAAAGGGAGTTTTCAAAACAGGAGATTATGTCTTATGCTCTCTATCCGGCTGTTTTTAAAGAATATGTGAAGTTCAGCGAAACCTATGGCGATGCTTCGATATTCTGCACAAGGTCTTTTTTCTATCCGCTAAACCCTGAAGAGGAGATAGAAGTTGATATAGAAGAAGGAAAAACGTTGATAGTTAAATATCTCAGCGTCGGAGAACCGAATGAAAAGGGCTATAGACGTGTTTATTTCGAGTTAAACGGTCAGCAAAGAAATGTCAGCATTAAAGACGAAAAGCTCGCCGATGTCATTAAATCGAACATTAAAGGCGATTTAAGCAATCCAAAAGACATATGCGCAACTATGCCGGGTAAAATAGTTAAAATTAACGTAAAAGAGGGAGATTTGATTAAAAAGGACGATTTGCTTGTTGTTACAGAAGCTATGAAAATAGAAACCAAAATTAAAGCCGGAATTTCAGGAAAGGTTGAAAAGATATACTTAAACGAATCGGATAAGATAGAGGCGGGAGATTTAATAATAAAAATAGCTTAGATGGTCGGGGCGGGCGGACTCGAACCGCCGGCCCCCAGTACCCGAAACTGGTGCGCTACCAGACTGCGCTACGCCCCGAAATCGACTATTATTTTATAGAGAAGTTATAATAAGTCAAGAAAAAGTATTTCGTTTAATGCAGATTTATAAAAAAAGCGCCTCTCAACCAAGAGGCGCAAAAAAATCCTAAAATCCCCTAAAGAATGAATATTTGCTTTTGTAGTACTCCTCAAAATACCCCTTTTGTTTTTTGAGTGCTTCGAAGTGTCCTTCTTCCCACTTTGCAAGATATGAAAAGAATTCTTTAAGTTTTTCGCTGTCGGATTGTTTTGCCATATCCTTATAAAATTGAGCCGCTTCAAGTTCAAGCTTCATCCCTATGGACAGTGTTGTCATCTCAAAATCTTTTTCTTTAACAAACTTTTTGAATTCTCTCGTGAAGATAGGACTCTCCGCATCGTCAAATTCCCTGATTTTAGGCAGCTCCGGCAGTTCTATCTCTTTGCCTTTTTCATATTCGGCGTATAGTTTCTTTAGAAAATGCAGATGCATATCTTCATCGTTTGACAGAGACATAAACACCTCTTTAGCCTTTTTGTCGTCGGTTTGCTGAGCTGCTACCCTGTATAGTTCTCTTCCTTCAACCTCACCCTGCATAGCCACTTCAAAAGCCTCTTTCAAATCCATAACTTCCTCCTGTTTTGTATTTTTAGACAGTTAACCCGTTTTAAAAACCTTCCCGTTTTTAATAGTATATAAAAAACTTTACTTATTATCCAGTATTATTTAAACTCATTATTAGAAAGGAAGATTTATGGATAGAATTTTTATAGAAGGTATCGCTCACGGCGGTATGGGCATAGGAAGGATTAACGGTAAAATAACATTTATTCACAATGCTCTTCCTGAGGAAATTGTATTTGCCGAAATCATTGACGATAAAAAGGACTTTTCTATAGCCAAAGCTGTAAAATTTGAAAAAACCTCAAAGCACAGGGTTGAGCCTAAGTGCGAATATTATGAAAAGTGCGGAGGGTGTGATTTTCAACATATTGCCTATGATTACCAATTAAAGTTAAAAGCCGATATTTTACGCTCGATATTTAAACGAATAGCTAAAATAGATATCGGTGTAGATGATATTGAGGTTGCAGCATCAAAGGATATTTTTCACTACAGAAGGCGCGTTAAATTTCAGTGTGTTGGAAAGCGGTGGGGATTATTTCAAAAGGGAAGCAGAAAACCCGTTGTTGTCGAACACTGCAAAATTGCCGATAAAGCCATAAATGAATTTATTTCAAGTAATGATTGCATAAATAAAGAGATTGTTTTAAGCGACGATAATGTTGTAAATAAAAAAGAGTCTGTTCTAAACTTGTCTGATGTTGTTGATAATCTTTATTTGATATACGAATACGGAAGTTTTGTTCAGGTAAACAGGGATATAAATCTTAAAATGGTAAAGACGATTGTTGATAGTATAAGACAAAAGAAGGTCAATAAGGTTTTTGATTTTTTCGGAGGTATTGGGAATCTTTCTATTCCTCTTGCTGCATACGGCATAAATGTTGTCAGTTTTGATTCAAGCAAAAGTGCCCTCGATTCGTTTAACCGTAATACCAAAAGGTTGAAGCTGACAAATACTGCAAAATCAATAAGAAAAAATCTTACAAAGCCTTTTAATATTGATATCGAACCTCCTGATTGCGTTATATTGGACCCGCCAAGAGCAGGAGCAAAGAGTGTTATTGAGTATATAGATAGAAGTAAGCCTAAATATGTGTTGTATGTCTCTTGCGAACCTTCTACTCTCGCAAGAGACTTGATAATATTAAAAGATTCTTATATAATAGACAAAGTTACACTGTTTGATATGTTTCCGCAAACCCATCATTTTGAAACTTTGGTTGAGCTTAAACTTGACTGAAATAAAAACAGGAGTTTGTATTGAATGAAAGAAAATTGCCTTTTCTCATACTGATTTTACCTGTTTTATCCCTGCTTTTGTCTATGTTCTTGTTTATTTTGGTCTATACGGTGCAGCAGAGGAAAATTGTTAAAGACAATATGAAGTACATAGAAAATCTATATGTGAAGAACGCCATAAATATTGAGAAGAATAAAATAAAAGCAGCATTTAATATTATGAGAAACGATTATCAACACATAAACGACAGGGTAAAACCAAAATTAAAAGAGAGGGTCGGTATAGCCTATCGTATAATAATGAATATTTATAAAAACAATAAAGATATACCGAAAAACAGACTAATCAACATTATAAAACAGGCTATATGCCCTATCAGATTTGATAACGGGGAAGGATACTTTTTTATCTTCAATATGAAAGGTGTCAACATTTTGCTTCCGCCGGATAAAGAACTTGAGGGAAAGAATTTATTAAATGCGAAAGATGCAAGCGGAGAGTATATTATAAAAAAGGCTATAAAAATTGCCGAAACAAAACATAAAGGTTTTGTCGAATGGTATTGGAATAAGCCTGTTAATTACAAGATAACAAAAGAGTCTCGTCCGTATAAAAAGATAGGCTACATAAGATATATACGACCTTTGGATTGGTTTATCGGAACAGGAATATATGTCAAAAGCGAGCTTTACAGGATGGAAAAAAGGTTCATATCCTTATTTGAGAAGGAGAAGGAGAAAAACAGAGAATACTTTATGGTATTGAGGCCGATTGGTAAAAAACGGGCAAAGATTCTTGCAAATTCAAACAGACCATATGTGAAAGGCAGTGTTATCGACGGGAGATTTATGGACGTAAACGGACACAGCTATATGAATAAGGTGTTCGGTTTCTTAAATAAAGGCAAAAAAGAAGGGACAATCGGTTATAGCTACAAAGATAATGCAGGGTTTCACAAAGAAATAATATTTTTTATCTTTTATAAAAAGTTGGAGTTGTTGGTAATTTACGGTTTTAATCTCGACAATGTAGAGTTCATAGTTAAAGAAGCCGAGAAGAGATATAAGGCGGCTTTTAGAAAATATAGAGCGGATGCTCTGTTTCTTTCGATTTCAATAATCCTGATTGTCGGTGTTTTATTTTTATTTATAGCAAGAAGGGTTAATATGGTGTTTTTCGAATACAAGAAAGAGGTTGAAGAAAAGGAAGAGAAGTTGGAGAAACTTGCTATGTATGACAGCCTTACAGGAATTTACAACAGAAATAAATTCAACGAGATATTGAGGTATGAAACGAATATGTCAAAGAGGTATAAAACGCCTCTGTCTTTAATTATGTTTGATTTAGACCATTTCAAAAAGGTTAACGATAAATACGGGCACGATACGGGAGATAAGGTTTTGAAAATGATAGCACAAACGGTTTTAAATAATATTCGTCTTACAGATACATTCGCTCGTTGGGGAGGAGAGGAGTTTTTCCTAATACTGCCAAAAACGGATATCGACAAGGCGAAAAATATAGCCGAAGTTTTGAGGGCTAAAATAGAGAATGCCGACTTTAAAGAGATAGGCAAAATTACCTGTTCTTTCGGGGTTGTCAGCTTAAAAGAGAATGAGAATGAACAAGAGTTGGTAAAAAGAGCGGATGAGGCTATGTATCTGGCAAAGAAAAACGGAAGGAATCGGGTTGAGGTTTTGTGAATTTTACTTTAAATAACAAGCCGAAAATTATAAAATCAAACCGAAAAATTTAAAAGGGGGAAGAAATGAAAAAATATTTTTATGCCGTAACGGTTATAGGAAAAGATAAACCCGGTATAGTCGCAGGTGTTGCGAAGGTTTTGTACGATAAGGGATTCAGCATAGAAGATTCTTCATCAACACTGTTAAAAGACCAGTTTTCAATGATTCTGATTGTTTCGATAGAAAAGAATATGAGCATTCTGGAGCTTAAAAAATCGTTTTATAAGGTTAGAGCGGATTTGAATATGAGTGTTTCTATAAGAAGAATAGAGCCGGAAGAGTTGGAGGAGCTTGAGTATAAAAAAGAGGGTAATATGTTTATGGTATCCGTTTACGGTTCGGATAAACCGGGTATTGTTTACGGTGTTTCAAAGGCATTTGCCGATAATTCGATTAATATAATAGATTTGAGGACACGGGTGACGAAAGCCGATAATCCTTTATATGTTATGATTATGGAAATTAGCGTGCCTGTTGAGATTGAAGAAAAACAACTAAACGAACTTTTGGAAGCCACCTGCAGCAAGCTGGGTGTTGACTATTCCGCAAGAAAAGTTGAAACATACGAGCTTTAGGAGATAAAATATTATGCCTGTAAAAGATATAGTCGTATATCCCGACAAAAGATTGAAAGAGGTTTGCAAAACGATAGAAAACATTGACGAAGATATTTTAAATAAAGCAAGGGATTTACTTGAAACAATGCGTTTTTATTCCCACTCCGTCGGCATAGCTTCTCCGCAAATAGGTAATCTTGTCAGAATTATTGCCGTGGATGCTTCAAAAAATAAAAAAGGGCAAAAGATAAATCACGGAGAGCTTGTTATGTTAAACCCGGAAATTCTGGATTGGCAAAGCATTATAAAAACGCGTGAAGGATGTATGAGCGTGCCTGATTATACCGGTAATGTGAACAGGGCTCGTAGAATAACGGTTAAATATACGGACTTAAACGGAAATGAACATACTTTGGATACGGAAGGTTTTGAAGCCGTTGTTATACAGCATGAGATTGACCATCTTGACGGTATTCTTTTTATAGACAGGATAATATCTAAAAATACAGACCTGTTTAAGAGGAAAAACTACAGGTAGATGGGAAAGCTTTTTAAGCTAAAAAGCAGCTACAAACCTGCCGGAGACCAACCTAAAGTTATAGATAAGCTCATTGACAATATAAAAAATGGTGCTCAATATCAGACGCTTCTTGGTGTTACGGGAAGCGGCAAAACGTTTACGATAGCCAATTTAATAGACAAAATAGAAAAACCTGTATTAATCATATCTCACAACAAAACGCTTGCGGCGCAGTTGTACAACGAATTCTCCGGATTTTTCCCGGACAATGCCGTTGAATATTTTATCTCATACTACGATTATTATCAGCCGGAAGCATATATACCGCGTACGGATACCTATATCGCCAAGGATTCGTCAATAAACGACGAGATAGACAGACTTAAACAAAAAACAACGATGAGCCTTTTAACAAGAAGAGATGTTATTGTTGTTGCGAGTGTTTCCTGTATTTACGGAATAGGAGAAAAAGAAGAGTATGCTTCGATGTCATTTTCTGTCAATATTGGGGATAATTTTACGAGAAAAGATATTTTGAGTCGTTTTGTAGAACTTCTTTATGTCAGGAATGATATAGATTTTGACAGAGGAACGTTTAGGGTTAGAGGCGATATTATTGATATATACCCGGCTTATATGAGAAATCTCGCTATAAGGATAGAATTGTTTGACGATGTTGTGGATAGGATAGTTATGTTTGACCCGATAAGTATGCGAATTATAGAGGATAGAAAGAGCGTGGTTATATTTCCGGCAAATCAATATATTTCAAGTAAAGAAAGAAGGGATGCCGCTCTAAAAACAATCAAAGCGGAACTGCAAAAAAGGGTTGCATACTTTAAAAGAAAAGGAAAGCTAATTGAAGCTCAAAGAATAGAGGAAAGGGTTAACTTTGATTTGGAGATGATTGAACAGGTGGGTACCTGCTCCGGCATAGAAAACTACTCGAGGCATTTTTCAAACAGAAAAGAGGGTGAAACGCCTGCTACACTTATAGATTATTTTGGGGATGATTTCTTAACGATTATAGACGAATCGCACGTAACACTTCCACAGCTTAAAGGTATGTACAGAGGCGACAGGTCAAGAAAACGAACGCTTGTTGATTACGGGTTCAGGTTACCGAGTGCACTTGATAACAGACCTTTAATGTTTGAGGAGCTGCAGCAAAAGTGGAAGGATGTTGTTTTTGTGTCGGCAACACCGGCGGAGTTTGAAAAAGAACTCTCCAAACCTCACATAGTAGAACAGATAGTAAGACCGACGGGGTTAATGGAGCCGCCTGTTTTTGTTAAACCTATGGACAGTGCCGTTGACGATTTAGCTGGAGAAATCAAAAAAACAACTCAAGCGGGCAATAAAGTTTTTGTTACCACACTTACAAAAAAGATGGCGGAGGATCTGAGCGAATACTACAACAATCTTGGTCTGAAAACAAAATATATGCACTCGGAGTTAAATGCCATAGAAAGGGCAAAAATAATAAGTGATTTAAGAAACGGTGTTTTTGACTGCATAATAGGCGTGAACCTTTTGAGAGAGGGGTTGGATATACCCGAGGTTGCACTTGTTGCAATACTGGATGCGGATAAAGAGGGTTTTTTGAGAAGCGAAACAAGCCTTATACAAACATCCGGGAGAGCAGCAAGGAATGTTGACTCTAAGGTTATATTTTATGCCAATAAAATGACCGATTCTATGAAAACGGCTATTGATGAGATAAACAGAAGGAGAAAGCTGCAGGAGGATTACAACAAAAAATACAACATAACACCGAAAGGGATAACCAAATCAAAGGATAACAAAATGCTTGAGATGTGCAATCTCGACTATATGGACAAGTTGAACGAACCTGAGGTTGTTGTGAATAAAAAGGATATACCCAAAATGATAAGAATGTTAAGAGGTCAGTTAAAAAAAGCCGTTAAAGAGATGGATTTTGAAAGTGCTATTAAATACAGAGACGAGATAGAAAGGCTTAAAAAACTTGACCTTGAGAGTTAAAATACTATTATTAAGTGGCTGAATAAAGAAAAGTTGACGGAGGTAGAATGCTTGTTTTAGAAAATATAAAATACTCTAAAAATTCGAACAACATAATAAACGGCATTTCAATGAAGTTTGAAGAGGGTAAGATTTACGGTATAGTTGGTAATAACGGAGTCGGTAAATCAACAATCGGTTATATAATAATGGGTTTAAGCGACTACAAGGTTAATGACGGCAGGATTATTTTGGACAATGAAGATATAACACAGATGCCTGTCAATGAGAGGGCGAAAAAAGGTATAGCACTTTTATGGCAGGAGCCTGCTCGCTTTGAGGGAATAACGGTTAAAAACTATTTGACCTTAAATAAAAAAATACCCGTCCAAGACGTTGAAGAGGCGCTGTCTCTTGTAAATTTAGAGCCTGATAAATATTTAAACAGGTTTGTAGATAAGAAACTCTCCGGTGGTGAAAGAAAAAAGGTTGAACTGGCAAGCTGCATACTTTTAAAGCCCAAATATCTTATAATGGACGAGCCGGATTCCGGCATTGATATAATGAGCCTCGATATGATTATCAAAATTGTTGATTATCTTAAAAAAAGAGGAACGGGCGTTATTGTTATAACACATAGGAAAGAGATAGCCATACAGTCGGAGTATTCCTATTTGATTTGTGCCGGTAAGGTTTTTTTGGAAGGCACAAGTGATAAAATAGTGAAATACTACGAAAAGACCTGTGATACTTGCGGACACATAAATTATGCGGAGGAGAATTGATGGATATTGTTAAAGGATATGAAGAGGAGTTTAACCAGCTCGTTGATATATATGAAAAAAACACGGATGATAAGAGCTTAAGAAACTCTGCTGTTGCCACAATTATAGTTAGCGGTAATAAGGTTGTAGGTTTAAACAGCGTTAAGGGAATGCATGTAAGCTCCAAGGTGAGAAACGACGGACTGATTATGATTGATGTAGAGATAGAGGATAACACAATAATACCAATCCCCGTGCATCTTTGTACCGGCTTTTTAAAGAAAAGGGGAGAGCAAATATTAAAGTTTAACTATATAATTGGCGATAATGTTAAAGTAAAATTTAAGTCGCACTGCATATTGACAAAAGTCGAGAAGCTGCATCACTATATGGAAAGCGATATGTATATAGGTAAAAACTCTCACGTTGTATATGAAGACGAGCACTTTCACGACGAAAGAGGCGGTGTCTTTGTAGAAACCATAACAAAAATGAAGATTGATGAAAACGGATACTTTGCAAGCAAATTTTATGAAACCAAAACGAGGGTCGGCAGAATCAATGTTGTGATGGATATAGAGCTTAAAAATAACGCAAAAGCCAATCTGGAGAGTAAAATTTACGGCAAAGAGGATGATATTATCGACATAAAGGAGATTATGAGATTAAACGGCGAGAATTCATCCGGTATAGCTACATCTACCGTATTTGCAACAGATTCCACAAAAGCTCACGTTGTGAACGAGGCTTACGGAAATGCTCCGTATGCAAGGGGTCATATAGAGTGTAACGAGATAGTGAAAGGAAGCGATGTTTCGGTTTCAACAATACCGGTATTGAAAGTCAACAACGAAAAAGCCGAACTTACACACGAGGCAAGTGTCGGAAGAATAAAACAAGACCAATTAGAAACACTTATGTCCAAAGGCTTAACGGAGGATGAAGCTGCTGAGTTTATTGTAAATGGATTGCTGAGCTGATTTTTATGTTTAAAATACTGTTTCTTATAATAATTCTGTTTATTTTTATTACCGTTTACTCCTTTAAGAAAAAGATAGACGGTATTTTAGACAGCATTTTCCCTTCCAAAAACCGACACAGGACAAATAAAGGAGATTTAGAGGAACTGGTGCAGTGTGATAATTGCGGTGTTTATGTTCCTAAATCTCAAGCTGTTAAGAAAATCAGGTGGAAGGGCGAGGATTTGTATTTTTGCTCGCCGAAATGTAAAGAAGAGTATAAAAATAAACAATGATTTTCTTGATTTTATCCGCAATACTTTTAAGTATGGCAACGCCCCTATCTTTAGGACTGGATAACATAGCGATAGGCTTCGGTCTTGTAGGTTTGATTCTTATTGCCAAGAAAATAAAGTTTGATAAATTAGATAAAATTTTCTTATCTTTTCAGGGTCTTGGCATTTTATCAGCGGCACTATCTATAGGCTTTTTTGAAAGTTTGAAAAAGAGCCGTTTTTTATGGCACTATCTTCCCTACTACATTGCATCAAGATTGGACAGAAATAAAATAACACTGTTGGTCAATATTCTCGGTGTTTCTGCTTTCGTGGCATCATTAGGCGTTGTATTTCACGCTTTTACAGGAATAAGACCCACCCATATTCCTTGGTCGGATTTATCTTCCGTTCATTTTTTAAGGCATCCCATAAGGCCAGACGGTTTTTTCCATAATCCGTTTACATCGGTTGGAATATTGTCCGTACTCTTTTTCTTATTTCTTGGCTTGTCTGTATTTGTCAAAAATTTTAAAAGTCGTATTTACTATGGTTTCTTATCGATTTCTATATTTCCATCAATTATTTTAATCATGTGCAGGTCTTACTGGATAGGTGTTGGTATAGCAATAATAATTATGCCGTTTTTGTACCGAAAATACTTAGCTCCTAAAATAATATCAGCCTCTATGGTGGTATTGTTTGTTTTGATGTACTCTTTTGTTCCCTTTGTGCACAATAGGGTTCAAACTATAATCCATTATAAAAAAAATACCTCAGCCGAAATTAGACTTATGCTTTGGAAGTCAGCACTTCAGTTATATGACGATTACGGCATCAAAAATAAACTTATGGGTTGCGGTAACAATCACGTATTTTATTTCGTTAAATCATATGAGGAGAGAAACTCTCTGGATAAATTCGGTTATCTATCCGATTTCACTTACCACTACTCCATGCACAATTTATACCTGCAACTGCTTTTGCAGTGGGGTATAATAGGGCTGGCGATTTGGATTTATTTATGGATTTATGTGGTATATAGG